>NZ_JBSHMJ010000001.1:104296-218796 GCF_053645265.1 Dietzia sp. NPDC055343
GTCCACGACCCTCGCGGTGGGCGGCATCAGGGACATGGCCTCCCGGGGCACGAGGCCGTGGGCGTGGAGGCAGGTCCCGCTCATCGCGATCAGGCGTGAGGCCCGTACCGTGAGCAGGTCGACAGGGCCGGGTCCCACCCCGACGAGGTGCACCTGCGCGGGCTCGCCGGACGCGGGCCCTCCCGGGCGGCTCACCGGGGCATCCGTCGCCAGATCGGCTGGGGTACGAGACGGGCGACGGCGAACATCACCCGCAGCTGCCACGGTATCCACACGACACCCGCGCGGCGCGCGAGAACGCGGGCGACCACGGCGTCCGCCACCTCGTCCGGGGTCGAGGAGAACGGTGCGGGATCCATGCCCGTGGTCATGCGACCGATCACGAAGCCCGGCCGCGGGATCACCAGGGTGACGCCGGTGCCGTGCAGAGCGTCGGCCATCCCGGAGGCGAAACCGTCCAGTCCCGCTTTGGCCGACCCGTACACGTAGTTGGCGCGCCGGACGCGCTGCCCGGCTACCGACGAGAACGCCACGAGAACGCCCTGCCGGCGGGATTTCATCCGCTCGGCCAGCGTCGTCAACAGTGCGGCCTGGGCCACGAAGTCGGTGTGGAGGATCTGCGCGGCGGCCTCGGCGTCCCGCTCGGCGATCTCCTGGTCACCGAGGATGCCGAATGCGAGGACCGCGATGTCGACGGGGCCGACCCGGGACTCGATCCGGTCGACCACCGCGGCGTGGGTGCCGATGTCGTCGGCGTCGAAGTCCATGATCTCTACCGCGGCAGCGCCCGCCGCCTCGAGCGGAGCGGCAAGCGTCGATACGTCGCCGCCCGGCCTGGACGCCAGCACGACGGTACGACCGGGCGCGAGGCGGCGCGCCACGGCCAATCCGATCTCACTGCGGCCGCCGAAGATGACGACGACCTCGCCACCGGGCCGGGAGGACGACGATGCGGGTGTGGGCATGTGCTCAGTGTTTCACGCAGGCCCGCGCCGGCGGGCCTCACGGCCCACCTCGGCGATTCCTGACCGCTGTGGCAGTCTCGAGCACATGGCCCGCACCCTGACCGAGCTGTCCGACGAGGCTCACCAGTTCCTGTCGACCTACCATCTGGGCACACTGACCACCCTCCGTGCCGACGGGTCCCCGCACGTCGTGGCCGTGGGCTTCACGATAGATACCGAAGGCGGGCTCGCCCGGGTGATCACCAGGCGCGGGTCACAGAAGGCGCGCAATGCCGAGCGGGGCGGCCGCGCGGCGGTGTCCCACGTCGACGGCGGCCGCTGGCTGACCTTCGAGGGCCCGGTCCGGCTGCTGACAGACGCCGACGCGGTTCACGAAGGCGAGCGCCGATACGCACTACGGTACCGGGAACCGCGCCCGAACCCCGAGCGCGTGGTGGTCGCGATCGAGGTCGACCGCGTGCTCGGATCCGCCCGGATGTTCACCGGCGCCTAGTCCCTCTACAGGACCCGGAGGCCCCGCTCGCCGTTGTTGAGATCGCGACGGCCGTCCGCGGTCACCGCGACGATGTCCTCCAGCCGGGCACCCCAGTGCCCGTCCAGGTAGATTCCCGGCTCGACGGAGAAGGTCATCCCCTCGGCCAGCACGGTGTCCGCCCCGGGCGCCACGAACGGCGGCTCGTGCAGCCCGAGCCCGATCCCGTGACCGGTGCGGTGGATGAACCGCTCCCCCAGCCCGGCCGCCGCCAGGTACTCACGTGCCGCCGCGTCGACCTCGCCGATGGCCACCCCGGGCCGCACGGCCTCGCGTGCCAGTCGCTGCGCCTCCTGCAACGCGGCGTACTCGCGGGTGACCTGCTCGGACGGCTGGCCCATCGAATAGGTGCGGGTGCAGTCGGAGTGGTAGCCGCTGGGCAGCGGCCCGCCGATGTCGACCACGACGACGTCACCCGCCTGCACCACGCGGTCGGAGACCCCGTGGTGCGGGTCCGCACCGTGCGGGCCGGAGCCGACGATCACGAACTCGGCGTGCGTGAGCCCCACCGCCTCGATGGCGGCCGTGATGAGTTCACCGACCTCCGACTCGGTCCGTCCCACCTGCAGGAACTCGCCCATTCGCTCGTGCACGGCATCGATGCGGCGGGCGGCCTCGGCGAGCTCACCCACCTCGTGCGCGTTCTTGACGGCCCGGACGTGATCGATCACGTCCGAGGCCAGCACCACCTCGCCGTCGACGCCCTGCTGTAGCGGCACCAGGTGCAACGCCGGCATGGCGGTCGACACCGACACCCGTCCGGACACCTTCCCCGCGACCAGCGCCACCGCGTCCGTCCCGTCCGCCCACGGGTGCACGGTCGCGCCGACCTGCTCGGCGGCACGGCGGACCGGATCGGTGAGCTCGAGTGACGGCAGGATCAGCAGCGGCGCGTCACCGGCCGCGGGGACCACCAGCGCGGTGAGCCGCTCGTGGGAGTCCATCCGTAGACCTGTCAGGTAGGCCATGTCCTCCCCGGAATAGACCACCACGTGGTCGATCCCGATCTCCCGCGCGCGGGCGCGGACGGCGTCGAGGCGGTTCGGGTGGAGATCCGGGGAGTCGGCATTCATGTCCCCCAGAGTAGGCCGAGCCGCGCTTCGCCCGCCTCCGTCGGCGGCTATCCTTGCGGGGTGGTCCAGACCAGATCTCCAGGAGGCGCGATGTCCCAGGGGCCGTTGATGGTTCTCGACAGCGCCGGGCTGTGGTTCCGGGCGTTCCACTCGGTCCCGGAGAAGATCACCGGCCCCGACGGCGCCCCGGCGAATGCGGTGCGTGGGTTCTGCGACATGGTGGCGGTTCTGGTCGAGGAGTACTCGCCGAGCGGGCTCGTGGCCGCGCTGGACCGTCAGTGGCGGCCGGATTGGCGCGTGGCGCTGTTGCCGTCGTACAAGACGCATCGGGTCGGCGACGACGGCGAGGAGGACGCCCCCGCCTCGTTGGCGCCACAGGTGAATTCGATCCGTGCGGTCCTGTCCGCGGCGGGCATCACCCAGGCGTGGGCCGAGGACGCGGAGGCCGATGACGTGCTCGCCGAGCTCTCCGCCCGCGATCGAGAGGTACTGGTCGTCACCGGCGACCGTGATCTGTTCCAGCTCGCATCGGCGTCCACCACGGTGGTGTACGTGGGCGCCGGGATGAAGAAGCGGCTGGCGTACACGCCGGGGGTGGTGGCCGAGCGCTTCGATCTGCCCGAGGCCGCCGATGCCGGCGTGTACGCCGACTACGCGGTGTTGGTGGGTGACGCCTCGGACGGGCTGCCCGGTGTGGCGGGCGTCGGTGCCAAGACCGCGGCGACTCTGCTGCGCGAGTACGGCGATCTCGACGGGATCGTGGCCGCGGCGACGGACCCGGGATCGGGGCTGACCGCACGCCAGCGCAGCTCCGTCCTGGCGGGCACCGACTATCTGGACGCGGCCCGCGGGGTGGTCCGTCTGGGCGGGCGGGCGTTCGAGCTGGAGTTCGACGGCGACACCGACGGCCGACGCGGTCCGGTCGACGATGGGCGACTCGAAGAGCTCGGTCGGGCGACCGGACAGGCCCGGGCGATCGGCCGGCTGGTCGAGACGACGGCGACGCTGGACGAGGCCTGAACCCGTCCCTCTCCTGATATTCCCCCGCTGCGGCCAACATCGAGAAGAGCGTTCGACGCACCTGTCTCTCGCGTTTTGTGTGCCGAACACTCTTGTCGATGCGGGAGTGGGCGCGGGAGTGGGCGGGTCAGGCCATGTGGTCGAGGACGACGCCCCGCCGCAGCGAGCCGACCGCGGATCGTGCGGTCCGGGCGAGGTCGGGTTCCGCGACCTGGCCCACCTGCGCGAGTACGTCCACCACCAGGCGGGCGGATCGGACGAAGTCGCCGGCGGTCAGCTCCACGCCTTCCTGCCACGAAGCGGCCAGGATCGAGGACAGGGCGCCGCCGGATACCCAGTGGTGGAGCACCGGCGCGAGACCGGCATCCAGGTCGGGGGTCGCGGGCAGCCGGTGCGCGCGTTCGACCCCGGCGACGTCCGAGGCCACCCGTTCGGTGTCCGCCAGGGCGGTGCGCAGGGTCTCGTCCGACGGTTCGCGAACGGCCGATTCGCTGCGCGGGTGCGCGACCACGGTGGCGATCACGGCGGCCAGCCCTGCCGGGTCGAGTCCGCGCCAGACGCCGCGTCGGAGGCACTCGGCCACGAAGAGGTCCTGTTCGGTATGCACTCCTGCCAGGAGTCTGCCGGCATCGGTGGCGCGCAGCGCGCCCTCGTACTCCGCCAGGTACCCGAGCTGTAGTAGCAGCTCGACGATGCGGCGGAACCGGCGGGCCAGCGAGTCGGAATCCGCATCGACCTCGGCGGTGAGGGCGGCGACATCGGCATCGGCTTTCGCCCAGCGTTCGTGTAGGCGGGCGAGCTTGTCGATGCCGGGATCGTCGTGGAGCGGATGCTGGCGCAGCTCACGGCGCGCGGCGGCGATGCGGGGATCCTTGCGCATCGGCTTCCCGCCGGAGTTCTTCATGCGTCCCTTGGCCTTGCCCCGCAGGTGCTCCATGCGTTGGACGAGCGCTCTCTTGGCGCGCCCGTCGAGCTTGCGTCGGCCTCTGGGCAGGTCCACCCGGCCGACGGGAACGGGCGGTACGGAGAAGTCGTGCTGGTGCAGCCACCCTGTCCAGCCGGTGTCGGTGAGGCACAGCAAGGCCGGGTCGGACGGGATGTCGGTGCGCACCTGCAGGACCGTGGCGACGATCCCGTATCGCTTGCGGCCGACCGTGATGACCGAGCCCGCGGTCTGCCTGAGCATCGCCTCACGGACGGCGGAGAGCCGGTCGTCGCGTGAGGATTTCTCGACCTTGCGCTCGAGCCGACTCAGATTCGAACGGGCCGCCATGTACTCATCGAGCTCCTCGTCGCCTCCCGCCTCGACGAGGGTGGCGCGCATCCGGTCACGCTCGTCGGCGCGGCGCTCGATCGCGCGGGAGCGTGAGACGAGTGTCCGGTCCGTCTGGAACTGCGCGAAGGACCGGCCGATCAGCGAGGTGGCCTCGTCGACTCCACGTTGCTCGACGAGGTTGACCGCCATCGAGTAGTCGGGTGCGAAAGCGCTGTGCAACGGGAAGCGCGGAGTGTCCACGAGGGCCGCCAACGCGTCGAGGTCGAGATCGGGCTGACTCAGGACGACCGCGGTGCCCTTGGTGTCGATACCGCGCCGGCCGGCGCGGCCGGTGATCTGTGAGTACTCCGACGAGGTGAGCATCGCGTGGGTGTCGCCGTTGAACTTGGTGGTCTTCTCGAGCACCACGGCGCGCGCCGGCATGTGGATTCCCAACGCCAGGGTCTCCGTGGCGAACACGACCTTGATGAGCCCCGCCGAGAACAACTCCTCCACGACCGTGCGGAACAGCGGGAGCATCCCCGCGTGGTGCGCCGCGATCCCGCTGACCAGCCCGGCCCGGAACGCCGGGTAGTCGAGGGCGTCCAGGTCGTGCTGCGGGACCGGGGCGCACGCGGCGTCCACATGAGAGGCGATGCGCCGGGACTCCTCCCCGGTCGTCAGCCGCAGCCGGGCGCGGCGCATCTGCGCGACCGCACCGTCACACCCGGCGCGGGAGAAGACGAAGTAGATGGCGGGCAGCAGACGCTCGTCGTCGAGCTTGTCGATGACATCCCGACGGCGGGCCCACTGCGCGCCCTGACGGGGGGCCACCCGCTCGTCGTGGTACCCGGCGTGGGTTCGCCGGCGCTGTTCGGCAGCCGCCCGGACGGGGACCAGGTCTCCGTCGGTGTAGAGCATGTGGGCCAGGGGCACGGGCCGGTGATCGGAGAGCACCACGGCGGTGTCACCGCGGATCTCGGTGATCCAGTCGCCCAGCTCGTCGGTGTTGCTCAGCGTGGCCGACAGGCCGACCAGCCGCACCGCGGGATCGAGGGTGAGGATGATCTCCTCCCACACCACGCCTCGTGACCGATCCCCCAGGTAGTGGATCTCGTCCATCACCACGCAGTCGAGATCGTGCAGCGCCGATGATCCGCTGTAGATCATGTTCCGCAGGACCTCGGTGGTCATCACCACGATGGGCGCGTCCGCATCGATGGAGTGATCGCCGGTGAGCAGGCCGACGTTCTCCGGGCCGAACCGCTCGCGGAACTGACGGAACTTCTGGTTGCTGAGGGCCTTGATCGGCGTCGTGTAGAAGCACCGGCCCCCGCCGGCGAGAGCACGATAGGCCGCGTACTCGCCCACCAGCGTCTTGCCGGAGCCTGTGGGAGCCGACACGAGGAGGTTGCGCCCGGCGTCCAGGGCGGTGAACGACTCGAGTTGGAACGGGTCCGGGGTGAATCCCTCGCCGGAGAGGAACGAGTCGAGCAGCTCTCCGGAATGGTCTCCCTCGTCGGGGCCGGTGATGTCAGGTGATGTCGTCATACGGTGACCCGCCGCCGGTGGGCGCCTGGAGCGGGCTGGAGTTGTGCGGCGCGGGGGCGCCACCGGCGGGAGCGGAGGTGGGTACCGGAGCCGGACGACCCAGCGGCCCCGAGGCGCCGATCCCACCCGAGGAGTCGATGCCCCCGGACGCCTCGATCGGGGACGCCGATTCGTCGTCCACCTCGAGCCACTCCGCGCGGGCCTTCTTCTTGCGCTTGTCGCGCAGGCGGGCGAACTGGATGGAGAACTCGACCAGGATGCACACGGCCACGGCGAGCGCGAGCATCGAGAACGGGTCCTGCCCGGGCGAGGCGACCGCGGCGAACACGAAGATGCCCATGATGATCCCGCGACGGGACTTGGCGAGCATCTCGTAGCTGAGCACCCCGGCCACGTTGAGCATCGCGAGCAGCAGGGGGATCTCGAAACTCACGCCGAAGATGAGGATGAGCTGGATGAGGAAGGTGAAGTACTGCGTTCCCGACAGTGCTGTGGTCTGGACGTTGTCGCCGATCGACAGCAGGAACTCGAGGGCGTGGACGATCACGATGTACGCCAGCACCGCGCCACCGATGAACAGCACGGCGGCGAGGGTCGTGAAGACGATGCCGTAGCGCTTCTCGTTCTTGTGCAGCCCGGGCGTGATGAACGCCCACAACTGGTAGAGCCAGACCGGACTGGAGATCACGATGCCCGCGGTGGCCGACACCTTGAGTCGGAGCATGAACTGCTCGAACGGGCCCGTGGCCAGGAGGCGGCACTGGTCGCCGTCCCCGAGCTGAAGCCGGGCGCCCGGCGGGATGTCACAGTACGGGCCGGTGAGGATCTCACCGAGTGACGGGATCACGCCGATGCCACTGCCGTACCACCAGAAGCCGAAACCCATGAACACCACGATCGCCGCCATGGCGATGAGCAGCCTGGTGCGCAGTTCGTAGATGTGCTCGATGAGCGGCATCGTGCCGTCCGGGTTACGCCGACGACGACGGCGCTTGGACAGCAGGCGACCGGCGCCCCCCTGTGGGGAGGCGCCGGTCGTCGGGGACCCGGTATCAGTCATCGATGAGGAGACCTACTGCCCCTGCCCGCCCTGGTACGGAGCGGTGGGGTCCGAGTGCTGCTGCGGCTGCTGCGGCGCGGCGGGAGTCCGGTGCTGCTGAGGGTGGGGCTGCGGCTGGGAGACGGGCTGCTGATACTGCGGGGCCGGTGCCGGTGCCGGCTGCTGGCTCTGCGGCTGCACGTACTGGGCCGCGTTCGGCTGGCCCTGGGTGAGGGCCTGGGGCTCGTCGTTCTCCGCCGGGGAGCCGTCGTTCTGCATCTCCTTCATCTCGGACTTGAAGATGCGCATCGACCGCCCGAGACCGCGCGCGGCGTCCGGGAGCTTCTTCGAACCGAACAGCAGGAGCACCACCGCGAGAACGATGAGCCAGTGCCAGATGCTCAACGCACCCATGTCAACCTCCGTTTGTCTGACAACGTTTCCATGCTAGCGCACCCCGCGCGACCGCCGACACCGCGGTATCGGCGTTTACCGGCGGTGACCTGCACGTTCACGGAACATTCACATCCCTGGCGCGGGCTCTTCTTCCGTCGGTTCCGACACACTTCCGGTGTAGACGGCCAGACCCGCGGTGGCACGCTCCGCGATCTCCCTCGCGAGCACGGGATCGGCCGGTGTCACCACGTCGGCGTGGCCCAGCAGGAACCGCACGAGCCAGGCCCGGTCGAAATACGCGATCTCGACGTCCAGATCGCCGTCCGGGCGGCGGGCCACGGAATGGAAACCGAACTCGTCGAGGAACCAGGCACCGGCCGCGGGGACGATCGCCCGCTCCAGGCGGCGCTCACCCTCGCCGTCGTCCTGGGGCTCGGGTCCCAAAGCGCGGCGCGGTCCCACCTCCTCCACACGGCTCATCCGGTCGGTCCGGAACGTGCGCCACGCGCCCGAGCCACGGTCCATCCCGTGGACGTAGGAGTGGCCGTCCGCGACCGACAGCCTGGCCGGGTCCACCACGCGGATGGTCGAGCTGTCCGAGCTCGCGGAGTGGTAGACGAACCGGAGTGCGCGACCCGAGTGGACGGCGGTGCGAACCACGTCGGCGTCGGAATCCCCTGTGTCGGATCCGTGGGGCGCGGGGGCGCTCTCGGCGCCGGCCGCCGTCCGCAACGTGGCCAGCAGATCGCGCAGCGCGGCCTGTTCGACGACCTCGGGGCGGTCCAGGAACACGGCCAGCCCGGTCTCCAGGGTCACGGCCTCGGCGGCGGTCAGCCGCACGGGCCGGTCGATGCCGGCGGTGAACGTCACCTCCACCATCTCGGCGTCGTCCAGATCCTCCGCGGAGAAGGCGAGGTCGATGAGGTCGCCGGGGCCGTAACCGGGTAGGCCGCAGGACCACAGCTGCCACAGGGCGTACCGCAGCGCCTTGTCGGTCATCCCCAGGTCGCGCGCGGCCTCGGAGACGGGGACGGCGCCGCGGCTGTGGAAGTACGGGACCACGCTGAGCAGGGTCGCGAGCGGGACCGAACGAGTGCTCATCGGATCGCCTCCTCGGCGGCGGTCAGGATCGACACCACGCGGACGCGGAGCTCGGCCGGCCGCAGGGCCACCGCGTCGGCACCCTGGGCCGCGACGAGCGAGGACAGTTCACCCAATGGTGCGGACAGCTCGAGATCGGTACCACTGCGATCGAAGCGATGGGCCGACGTCTCCGAGCGGGCCATGGCGCGGAGTTCCGCTGCCCGAGCCTTGGCCGCCCACACCGTGGCCTGTACGACGGGGTTGAGCCTCGAGACCGCATCGTCGAGCAGTTCGAGAACGCGCTCGGTGGGCGGCACCGGGGCGGTGCGCCTGCCGCGGCCGAGACGAACGTCCGACATGCGGATCAACCGGAACGTACGGGGCTCGCCGCGGTCCTGGTCATGGCCCACGAGATACCAGTGCCCGTGCCGTGAACCGGTCCACCAGGGCTCCACGCGACGGTCGCTGGACTCGGTGGCCCCCGCGGGAGTGTGGGAGAACATCACCACGGCGCCCTCCGCTGCAGCCTCGGCGACGACCGCCGCGGTGGCCAGTTCGGCGGGGTCCTCGACGGAGACGGTCGTACCGACGTCCCGCACCGGATCGATGCCCGCGGCGGTGAGCTTGGCCAACGCCCCGTCCGCGCGGGCGGACCGCTCCCCTTCGCGCCAGACCTCGGCGGCCACCGCGAGGACTCCGGTCTGCTCGGCCGTCAGGGTGATCTCGGGGAGCTCGTAGTCACGAGCCGGGATCCGGTACCCGGCCGGCGAACCGTGGGCCAGCGACGCCCCCTGCTCGAGCGGCACGCCGGCGTCGCGGAGTTCGCGCTTGTCCCGCTCGAACATGCGCAGGTAGGCGGCCTCGTTCTCGCAGTCGTCGTAGCCCTGCACCATCCGGCGGATCTCGTCGGCCGACAGGTAGGCGTTGGTCGAGCGCAGACAGATCACCAGGTTGACCAGTCGCTGTGACTTCGAGGTGGACACGTGCAGGAACGCTATCGTCCGAGCGCGGAGATCAGGTCGTCGACACGCGGGTCCCCGTCGGCGAACGGGTCCGTCAGCGCGACGGTCGGGAGGGTGCCGTCGGTGACCTTGAGATGCACCCAGTCCACGGTGTGGTCCCGCCCGGCCTCGCGCGCGGCGGTGATGAATCGACCACGTAGTGCCGCCCGGGTCGTCTCGGGGGCGACCGCCCGTGCGTGCTCGACCTCGGCGTCGTCCACCACCCGGGAGACCAGACCGCGCCGCTCCAGGATGGAGTGCAGACCTCGGCCGGGCCGGATGTCGTGGTAGGTCAGGTCGATCTGCGCGAGCCTGGGGTGGTCAAGGTCGACGCCGGTCCTGTCCTGGACCTGCCGGATCAGCCGGAGCTTGGCCGCCCAGTCGATGTCGGCGGCGATCGAATCGTGGTCACCCGATTCGACGGCGTCGAGTACGCGCTCCCACAGGGCGACGCACTCGGTCACCACGTCGCGGTCGTCGCGCTCCCAGCCGCCCGCGTCCAGGTACCGGTGGACCGCGGCCAGGAACTCCCGCTGGATCTCCAGGGCGCTCATCGTGGTGCCGTCGGTCATGGCCACGGGGCGGGTGCCGGTCAGGTCGCGGCTGATCTCGCGGATCGCACGCACGGGGTGCGCCACGGCCATGGGACGCAGCTCGACCCCGGCCTCGAGCATCTCCAACACCAGCCGCGTGGTGGCGATCTTCAGCAGCGTGGTGGTCTCGATCATGTTGGAGTCGCCCACGATCACGTGCATGCGCCGGAACCGGGTGGAGTCCGCGTGGGGCTCGTCGCGGGTGTTGATCAGCGGCCGGGAACGGGTGGTGGCCGAGGAGACCCCGTCCCACATGTGCTCGGCCCGCTGCGAGAAGCAGAACGTCGGTCCCGGGGTCTGGTCGAGCCCCACCCCGGGGGGCGTGCCCGGCAGGATCTTGCCGGCGCCACAGTAGAGCTGCCGGCTCACCAGGAACGGCAGCAGTGTGGTGCCGATGCTGCGCACCTGGGTGGCGCGGTCGAGCAGGTAGTTCTCGTGGCACCCGTAGGAGTTGCCCACCGTGTCGGTGTTGTTCTTGAACAGGTAGACCTTCGCGTCGATCCCCTCGGCGGCCAGCGACTGTTCGGCGCACAGTCCGAGGTCGTCGACGATCCGCTCCCCCGCCCGGTCGTGGGCCACGAGCTGGCGCAGGCCGTCGCATTCGGCCGTGGCGTACTCGGGGTGCGAGCCGACGTCCAGGTAGAGGCGCGAGCCGTTCTCGAGGAAGACGTTCGAGCTACGCCAGCGCTCCACGACGGGGCGGAACAGGTAGCGCGCGATCTCGTCGGCGCCGAGCGACCGGGCACCCTCTCCCCCAACGCTGGTGATCCCGAACTCGGTCTCGATCCCGACGATGCGACGCAACATGGGGTCTACTGCCCGCCCTTCTGGACGTAGGACTTCACGAACTCCTCGGCGTTGGTCTCGAGGATGTCGTCGATCTCGTCGAGCAGCGAGTCGGCGGCGCTGGTGTCGGTGGCCTTGGCGACCTGGCCGGCCTCGTCGTCACCGTCGCCGGGGCCGCCGGCGTGCTTCTGGATCTGGGCCATGGTGGTTGCTCCTTGTTCGCTGGTGCTCTGCTGTCGGCGGTGATCAGGTGGTGGGGCCGTCGGGCCCCAGGAAGCCGGGGTTGGCCTCGCAGAACTCCCGGCTGCCGGTGTAGGGGTCGGAGAGGTCGACGTGCCGTTCCCGGCCGCGGGTGTCGACGACGACGACGTGGTCCCATCCGGCGGCGTGGACGCGATCCCCGAGTTCGGCCAGGAAACGTCCGCGGGCCCAGGCCCGCGTCGTCTCCGGGGGTGTCGTGATGGCGGCGTCGATCTCGGCATCACCGGTGAGCCGGCGGATCGCGCCCTTGGCGACCAGTCGGTTGTAGAGGCCACGCCCGGGGTCGATGTCGTGGTACTGGAAGTCGATCAGGGCGAGCCTGGCGTGGTCCCAGCCCAGGCCGTCACGGGTTCGGAAGCCCTCCAGCAGCCGGAGCTTGGCCGGCCAGTCGAGCCGGTCCGCGCACGACATCGGGTTCTCCTCGAGGGCGTCGAGGATCTCCCGCCACTCGGCGAGCACCTCGAGAGCCCACGCTGGTCGGCCGGAGCCGTCGCCCACCATCTCGGTGACCCGCGCCAGGATCTCCCGCTGCATCGCCAGTGCGGTGATCTCACGGCCGTCGGCGAGCGGCACCGTCGCCGTGAGGCCCGGGTCGTGGCTGATCGTGTGCACGGCCTCGACCGGGTCCGTGGGGAGCAGATCCGCGAAGTCGACGCCGGTCTCGATCGCGTCCAGCACCAGGCAGGTGGTGCCGATCTTGAGGTAGGTGGACAGCTCCGCCATATTGGCGTCACCGATGATGACGTGCAGGCGTCGCCACGTCTCGTCGGTGGCGTGCGGTTCGTCGCGCGTGTTGATGATCCCGCGGCGCAGCGTGGTCTCGAGCCCGGTCAGAACCTCGATGTAGTCGGCCCGCTGGGAGATCTGGAACCCGGCGGTCTGCCCTTCCTGACCGATGCCCACCCTGCCCGCGCCGGTGTACACCTGCCGCGACAGCAGGTGGGTGGCCAGACTGAGGGTCAGCGCGTCGAAGTCCACGTCGCGACGCACGAGGTAGTTCTCGTGGGCGCCGTACGAGGCCCCCTTGCCGTCCACGTTGTTCTTGTAGAGCTTGAGCTCCGCGTTGTCCTCCGTGGTCGAGGACTCCACGCCGGCCCGGTGCATGATGACCTCGCCCGCCTTGTCCCAGATCACGGCGTCCCGCGGCGAGTCGACCTCCGGGGCCGAGTACTCGGGGTGGGCGTGATCGACGTAGAAGCGCGCGCCGTTGGTGAGCACCCGGTTGGTCACACCGAACTCGCTGGGGTCGTACGCCCGGGCGATGCCGAGGTCGAACCCGCGGGCGTCCCGGAGCGGCGACTCGGACTCGTAGTCCCACCGCGCCTCGTCGGCGCCGCCCGCGCCCTCACCCGGATCGGTGTAGGCCTTGACCACCTGGGTCGAGGTGACGACCGAGCTCAGCAGCGGCTGGCTCACGGCGACGATCCCGAACTCGATCTCGGTTCCGATGATCCGGCCGCGCACGGGGCGGGGCGGGCGGGCACTCGCGTTCATGCGCTCTCTTCCCTGTTCGGCACGGTGACCTCCACGACCCGCTCGCCACGCACGCCGGTCAGGCGCGCCCACTCCTGTGGGTTGGAGGTGTTGGGCAGGTCGGTGTTCTCCGCGAACTCGGCCTCCACGGCGTCCAGGAAGTCGTCCGTGGTCAGGCCCTTACCGGTGCCGTGCACGATGTCCTTGATCGCGAGCTTCTTGGCGCGGTCCACGATATTGCGCAGCATGGCCCCCGACGTCAGATCTGCCAGGTACATCGAGGAGCGGCGGCCGGAGGCGAACACCAGGTGTGCGTACGTGGTCGAGGCATCACGGGTGTAGAGGCGCTCGGTGACGCGCTGGATCAGAGCCGCCACGTGTTGGTCGGCGGCGGCCCCCGCCATGTCGTCGGGGTCGAAGCGCAGATCGGTGGTGACGTACTTGCCGAGGATGTCGACCGCCGCCTCCCGGTCCGGGCGGTCGATCCTGATCTTCAGGTCCAGCCGGCCCGGGCGCAGGATGGCCGGATCGATCATGTCCTCCCGGTTGGAGGCGCCGATCACGATGACGTTGCGCAGGTCCTCCACGCCGTCGATCTCCGCGAGCAGCTGCGGGACGATCGTGGTCTCCATGTCCGAGGAGACGCCCGATCCACGGGTCCGGAAGATCGAGTCCATCTCGTCGAAGAAGACGATCACCGGATTGCCCTCGGTGGCCTTCTCGCGGGCCCGTTCGAAGATCGAGCGGATGTGCCGCTCCGTCTCGCCCACGTACTTGTTGAGCAGCTCGGGGCCCTTGATCGACAGGAAGTACGAGTTCGGGTATCGGCCGTCGTCCACGTCGTCGCCCCGCGACACCGCCGCGGCCCGGGCCAGCGAATGCGCCACAGCCTTGGCGATGAGTGTCTTGCCGCAGCCGGGCGGGCCGTAGAGCAGCACGCCCTTCGGCGGCGCGAGATGGAACTCGCGGTACAGGTCATGGTGGATGAACGGGAGCTCGATCGCGTCGCGGATCTGCTCGATCTGCTGGCCGAGCCCGCCGATGTCCGAGTAGTCGACGGTCGGGACCTCCTCGAGCAGGAGTTCGTCGACCTCCGCCTTGGGCACCACCTCGTACGCCACGGCCGCCTTCGGGTCCACCAGGACCGCGTCACCGGGCCGTACCGGCGCCGGATGGTCGGCGGTCCGGCTGCCCCGGAGGTGATCGGCCAGGTGCACGATGTGCTCCTCGTCGTTCCCCATGACGACCCGGGCACGCAGCCCGTCCGCCAGGACGTCCCGGAACATCGCCGTGACGCCGGTGGTGGGCAGGTCGGACGAGGCCTCCAGGACGGTCAGCGCCTCGTTGAGGCGGACCGTCGTGCCGACCGTGAGCGTCGCCGGTTCCACGCCGGGCGCGAGCGTCAGCAACATACGGCGGCCGGAGGTCATGACCTCGACGGTGTCGCCGTCCACCGGCTTCGAGAGAACGACCCCGTAGGTGCTGGGCGGATTGCCGAGCCGCTCGACCTCGCCCTTGAGGGCCTCGAGCTGGTCCCGGGAGTCCTTCAGCAGCTCCGCGAGACGCACGTTGCGGGCGCCGAGGGCATCGATCTTGACCGTCTTCTCGCGATCCGACCGGGCCCCCTCGTCGGCCGCCTTGCGCAGCCGCACCAGCTCCGCCCGGTCGACCGAGACCCGATCATCACCCTGTCCGGCCGGGGAACGTCCCTCGGTCACGCGATCACCTGCCCTCCGGTTCGCCGACGAGACCCCTCGTCGTCGTCACCTCCACCCTATCGCCGCGGTGAGGCGCGGGCGCGCCGGCCAGGCTGTTATCCGATCAGCCCTTTCCGGCGCGGCGTTTGGGCTTGAGGGTGGTCACACCCTCGGCGAGGCGACGCGCGGTCACCAGGAACGCGGTGTGGCCCTGCATGCGGTGCTCGGGGCGCACGGCCAGACCCACCACGTGCCACCCGCGGTTGATCGACTCCCACGCGCGGGGCTCCGTCCAGCACTGCTGGCGGCGCAGGCCCTCCACCACATCCGACAGCTGCGTCGTGGTGGCCACGTAGACCACCAGTACGCCGCCCGGGACCAGGACGTCCTTCACGGTGGGCAGGCACTCCCACGGCGCCAGCATGTCCAGGATGACCCGGTCGACCTGACCGTCCAGCTGCTCGACCGACGTCTCCGCCAGATCCGCAACCCGCAGATCCCAGTTGTCGGGCAGGTCGCCGTAGAAGGTGCGGACGTTGCGCTCGGCGTGTTCGGCGTGGTCCTCGCGGATCTCGTAGGAGAACACCCGGCCCGACGGGCCGACCGCGCGCAGCAGCGAACACGTCAGCGCGCCCGAACCGGCTCCGGCCTCCAGGACGCGTGCGCCCGGGAAGATGTCGCCCTCGTGCACGATCTGCGCCGCGTCCTTGGGATAGATGACCTGGGCGCCACGGGGCATCGACAGCACATAGTCGGTGAGCAGCGGCCGCAGTGCCAGGTAGTCGGCGTCCTTGGTCGAGGTGATGATCGACCCCTCGGGCGCACCGATGAGATCGTCATGCTTCACCGCGCCGTGATGGGTGAAGAACTCCGCCCCCTCGACCAGGACGACGGTGTACTTGCGCCCCTTGGTGTCGGTGAGCTGCACGCGGTCGCCGATCGCGAACGGGCCGGATCGCTGCACTGTGGACCTCCAGGGTGACGGTGGGGGCCGGATGTCCGACCGGTTGTCTACCCTGCCAGGTGTGATTGATCCCCTCGAAATCGGTGACGGTAACAATGTGGGCGCCGCCCGGGACATCGGCGGCGGCGAGGATGTCGGTGGCACCGGCCCGGTCGTCCCCGAGCGTAAGCCGCTGGCGCTCTCGGCCTCGCGCGCGTCGGACTTCCAGCGGTGCCCCCTGCAGTACCGGTTCCGTACCGTGGACCGGATCCCGGAGCCAAAGACGCGCGCACAGGTGCTCGGCACGGTCGTGCACTCCGTGCTCGAGGAGCTGTACGGACTCGAGCAGTCGGAGCGGGCCCCGCAGCGTGCCGCGCAGCTGGTGCCCGGCGCCGTGGAGCGCTTCTACGAGGTCGAGGGCGGCGCGGAGGTCGTCCCGCTCGCGGGGCGGGACGAGTTCCAATCGGATGTCGCCGCGATGGTGGCCGGGCTCTACGGCGTCGAGGACCCGCAGCGCTTCTCCCCCGCCTCGTGTGAGCAGTACCTCGTCACGGCCACCTCCGCCGGCACCCCGCTCCACGGCTACCTCGACCGCGTGGACCTGGCGCCGACCGGTGAGGTGCGGGTGGTGGATTACAAGACGGGCAAGCCGCCGCACCCGCGTTTCCAGGACCAGGCCATGTTCCAGATGCGGTTCTACGCGCTGATGTACCAGCGCATCCACGGGGTCCTGCCCGCCCAGCTGAAGCTGATCTACCTGAAGAACGGCAGCTGGCTCACCCTCACACCGGATCTGGCCACGATGGTCGAGACGGAGTCCACGCTGGACGCCCTGTGGACGGAGATCGAGGAGGCCGGCAGGACCGGGGACTTCCGCCCCCGTACGTCGAAGCTCTGCGGCTGGTGCGATCATCAGGCGTTGTGTCCGGCGTTCGGGGGGACCCCGCCGGAGTACCCGGGCTGGCCCGGGTCGCGAGTGGTGCCGGTCGATGCCCCGAATCTGCTGGCCGGTGATCAACGAACCGAGGAGCGGTCATGACGGAGGCCTATTACGAGCGGCTGGGTGCCGAGGACGGCTGGGAGGTGTTCCGGGCGTCCGAGCACACCGTGAGCGCGTGGGGGCCGGAGCTCCAGCACGGGGCGCCGCCGTCGGCCATACTCACCCGCGCCATGGACCGACTCGACGGAACCGACGGGACCCGCATCTCCCGGATCGCGGTGGACCTGCTGGGCCCGGTACCGCTCGGTGAACTGCGGACGCGGGCGCGGATCGCGCGCCCGGGCAAGCGGATCCAGCTCGTCGAGTCGGAACTCGAAGCGGGCGGCCGCGTGGTGGCCCGCGCCAGCGCGTGGCGGATGCGTGCCGGGGACACCTCGGCGGTGGAACAGACGGTCGACAGCCCACGGGTACTGCCCGCGGCCGACTTCGACAGCTCGTTCTTCACCCGGTGGACCAGCGGATACATCGACTCGCTGCAGATTCGCGGTGCCGAGGACGGGATCGTGTGGGCGCGCCCCAGGTATCCGCTGGTCGCCGGCGAGACAATGTCACCGGTCGAGCACGTCATGTGCATCGCGGACATCGCCAACGGGGTCGGAGCGGTGCTGGAACCGACCGAGTGGCGCTTCCTCAACACCGATCTCGTCACGCACCTCCATCGCCTGCCCCGGGGCGAGTGGATCGGGGTGGACGCCCACGCCTCGATCGGACCCGACGGGGTCGGTGCGACGTCCGGAACGCTCTATGACGCGTCGGGCGCGCTCGGGCACACGCTCCAGGCATTGCTCATCGAGCCGGTGTAGATCCCTGCCGGCGGGCGCCGTCGAAAGGGGCTGGGAAGCCGGACAGCCCCGGAAAGCCTGAACGCGTGGCGTCCGGTCCTCCGTGGCTGACGGCGATTCGCCGAGTGTTGTGGGCGTCAGCCCATCCGGCAGGAACGGATATCGGTCGCGATGATCGACTTCGCGCCGGCCACGGCGAGTTTGTCCATGATCGAGTTGACCCGCTTGCGCGGCACCATCGACCGCACCGCGATCCACGCCGGGTCCGCCATCGGCGAGACCGTCGGCGACTCGAGGCCGGGGGTGATCGTCGAGACCTCGTCGAGCAGTTCACGGGGGCAGTTGTAGTCGAGCATCATGTACTGCTGTGCGAACACCACGCCCTGCAACCGCGCGCGCATCTGGGCCATCGCCGGCGACACATCGGCGTCGATCCGCGAGATGAGCACACCCGAGGAATCGCACAGGATGTCGCCGAACGCCTCAAGTCCGTGGACCTTGAGGGTTCGACCGGAGCCCACCACGTCTGCGATGCAGTCCGCCACGCCCAGCTGGATCGAGATCTCCACGGCGCCGTCGAGACGGATGACCTCGGCCTCGATCCCGCGGTCGGCGAGATCGCGTCGGACGATGTTGGGGTACGAGGTCGCGATCCGGGAGCCCGCGAGACGCTCGGCCGACCAGCCTTCGCCGGCCGGGCCCGCGTAGCGGAAGGTCGAACGGCCGAAGCCCATCTCCAGCAGTTCGTCGACCTCGGCCATCGAGTCGGCCGCGAGATCCCGGCCGGTGATACCCAGATCGAGACGGCCGGAGCCGACGTAGACGGCGATGTCCTTCGGGCGGAGGAAGTAGAACTCGACATCGTTCTCGCGGTCGATCAGCGAGAGATCCTTGCTGCCCTCCGGTCGGCGGCGGTACCCGGCCTCGGAGAGCATCTCGGAAGCGGACTCGGACAGGGCGCCCTTGTTGGGCACTGCGACGCGCAGCATGGTGGCTCCTGGGAATAGGTGCGTAGGGGTGGGCGTGGGTGACGGTCTACAGATGTCGGTAGACGTCTTCGAGGCCCAGGCCCCGCTTGAGCATCATGACCTGCGTCCAGTAGAGAAGCTGGGAGATCTCCTCCGCCAGTTCGGCGTCCGACTGGTATTCGGCTGCGATCCAGACCTCGCCGGCCTCCTCGATGACCTTCTTGCCGAGATGGTGTACGCCCTTGTCGAATGCGGTGACGGTCCCGGAGCCCTCAGGGCGCGCGGCGATCCGCTCGGACAGTTCGGCGAACAGCGAGTCGAAGGTCTTCACACGCCCGATTCTCCCACAGCGACAGCGGCGGGTGTCCCTGAGGTGAGCGTGTGCAGTGCGGAGACCCCGACACCCACGAGTGTCGGGTGGGTGTGTGCGCCGGTCACGTCGGGCTGACCATCAGTGGACGGCACGTACAGCACGCGGCAGCCGGCGGCCACGGCGGCGGTGGCGCCGGTGACGGAGTCCTCGATCGCCACCGAGGAGCGGGGGTCCACACCCAGACGCGCGCAGGCGAAGAGATAGGGGTCCGGCGCGGGCTTCGCGTCGGGGACCATGCACCCGGTCACCACCACGTCGAATCGCGACCGGTTGATGAACTCGAGGGGCACCTGAGCCACGTCTGCCGTCGTGTTGGTGACCAGCGCCACCGGGGTTCCGGTCTCCGCGATCTCCGCGAGGAGCTCCTCCGCCCCGGGGCGCCACGTCATGTCGGTCCGCATCAGTTCGGTGACCCGTGAATTGAGCCGGTGCGCGAGACGATCGAACTCCTCCCCCTCGATCCGGTGGCCCGTGTATTCACCGAGGATCTCGAAGAAGCCGTGCAATGAGTTTCCGAGCGTCCGCTCTCGAGTCGACTCGTCCAGGGGGCGCCCCATGTGCTCGGCGAGCTCATAGACGGCGACGTCCCATAGTCGTTCGGTGTCGACGAGGGTCCCGTCCATGTCGAGACAGATGGCGGACGGGGCACGATCACACGCGATGCTGGTCACGGCCTACTGTCTACCCGAACGCCCCGACCCGAGGAGTGGGCGTGCGCGGACGGGGGCACGCCCACTCCCCCGGCGAGCACACGGAAACGACGACGCGGCCCGGACCGCTGTGGGTCCGGGCCGCGTCGCACACCGATCAGGTGTTGAAGTACTTGGCCTCCGGGTGGTACAGCACGAACGCGTCCGTGGACTGCTCGGGGTGCAGCTGGAGCTCCTCGGACAGTTCGACTCCGATCCTCTCCGGCTGAAGCAGGTCGATCACGACCTTGCGGGACTCCAGATCCGGGCACGCCCCGTAGCCGAAGCTGTACCTCGCGCCGCGGTACTTCAGGTTGAAGTACTCATCGATGCTGTCCGGGTCCTCGGCGGAGACGGCACCCTCCGGCAGTCGGAGTTCGTCGCGGACGCGGCGGTGCCAGAACTCGGCGAGGGCCTCGGTGAGCTGGACGGAGAGGCCGTGCACCTCGAGGTAGTCGCGGTAGTTGTCGCCCGCGAACAGCTCGTTGGCGAAGTCCGCGATGGGCGTGCCCATCGTGACCAGCTGGAACGGGAGCACGTCGACCACGCCTTCCGCCCGGCACCGCTCGCGGGATGCCAGGAAGTCGGGGATGGACAGGAATCGTGGTCGCTGCTGACGGGGGAAGGCGATCTTGTGGATCACCTCGGCGTCCGGCCGCGGTTCGGCCAGCACCCAGATCTCGTCGCCGACCGAGTACGCCGGGAAGTACCCGTAGACCACGGCGGCGTGGGACAGGATGCCCTTGGTGGTCAGGCGGCTGATCCAGTCCCTCAGCCGCGGACGGCCCTCCGTGGCGACCAGCTCGTCGTAGTCGGGCCCGTCGCCGCCGCGGGTGCCGCGCAGTCCCCACTGGCCGAAGAAGAGCGCGCGCTCGTCCAGGTGGCCGGCGTAGTCGGCGACCGGGATGCCCTTGGCGATCCGCGTTCCCCAGAACGGCGGCGTCGCGATGGGCTGATCCGCCGCCACGTCCGACCGTTCCGGGACGACCACGGGCTCGGCCTCCGCCGCGCGCTTGGCCGCGATCCGCTCCGAACGGGCGCGGCGCTCACGACGTTCGGCGGCCTTGGCCGCGGACTCCGACGACTCGGCCATCGGGACACCGGTGCGCTTGGAGGTCATCACCTCGTCCATCAGACGCAGGCCCTCGAACGCGTCGCGGGCGTAGAACACGTCGCCCTTGTACATGTCGGCCAGGTCGACCTCGACGTACGCGCGCGTCAATGCGGCTCCGCCCAACAGCACCGGGAACTCGTCCGCGATCCCCTCTGTGTTGAGCTCGGACAGGTTGTCCTTCATCACCACGGTGGACTTCACGAGCAGGCCGGACATGCCGATCACGTCGGCCTTGTGCTCGCGGGCCGCGGAGATGATGTCCGCGATCGGCTGCTTGATGCCGATGTTGACGACGTCGTAACCGTTGTTGGACAGGATGATGTCCACCAGGTTCTTGCCGATGTCGTGGACGTCGCCCTTGACCGTCGCCAGGACGATCCGGCCCTTGCCGTCCTCGTCGCTGGCCTCCATGTGGGGCTCGAGGTGGGCGACCGCGGCCTTCATCGTCTCCGCGGACTGCAGCACGAACGGTAGCTGCATCTGCCCGGACCCGAAGAGTTCGCCGACGGTCTTCATGCCGTTCAGCAGGTGCTCGTTGATGATCTGCAGCGGCGGGATCTGCTCCATCGCCGCGTCGAGGTCCGCCTCGAGACCCTTTCGCTCACCATCGACGATGCGTGCGGCAAGGCGCTCCATCAGTGGCATCGCCGCGAGTTCGGCGGCCCGGGCGTCCTTGGCACTGGCGGCGGAGACTCCCTCGAACAGCTCCATGAACACCTGGAGCGGGTCGTAGCCCTCGCGGCGGCGGTCGTAGACCAGGTCCAATGCGACCTCACGCTGGCGCTCGTCGATCTTGCTCATCGGCAGGATCTTGGAGCTGTGCGCGATCGCCGAGTCGAGGCCGGCCTGGATGCACTCGTGGAGGAACACGGAGTTGAGGACCTGACGGGCCGCGGGGTTCAGGCCGAACGAGATGTTCGACAGTCCCAGCGTGGTGTGGATCGCCGGGTGCGCGTCGGTCAGTCGTCGGATGGCCTCGATCGTCTCGATACCGTCGCGACGTACCTCTTCCTGACCGGTGGAGATGGGGAAGGTCAGGCAGTCGATGATGATGTCGTCCTCGGCCACCCCCCAGTTCGCGGTGAGGTCGGCGATGAGACGTTCCGCGATCTCGACCTTGCGGTCCGCCGTGCGCGCCTGGCCCTCCTCGTCGATGGTGAGTGCGACCACGGCGGGACCGTGCTCGGCGACCAGACGCATGATCTTCTGGAACCGGGAGTCCGGCCCGGCACCGTCCTCGTAGTTCACCGAGTTGACCGCGCAGCGGCCGCCCAGGTGCTCGAGGCCCGCCTTGATCACCTCGGGCTCGGTGGAGTCGAGCATGATCGGGAGCGTGGAGGCGGTGGCGAAGCGGCCCGCGAGTTCGGCCATGTCGCCGGCGCCGTCGCGCCCGACGTAGTCGACACAGAGATCGACCATCTGGGCGCCGTCGCGCATCTGCTCCTTGGCGATATCCATGCAGGTGTCCCAGTCGGAGGCCAGCATGGCCTCACGGAACCGCTTGGAGCCGTTGGCGTTGGTGCGCTCGCCGATCATGATGATGCCGGCGTCGGCCCGCATCGGCGTGGAGGTGTAGAGCGAGGAGACGGCATTGATCGGCTCGACGGGTCGCTCGGCCTTCGTGCGGGACAGGACCTGCTCCTTGAGCCGCGTGATGTGCTCGGGGGTGGTGCCACAGCAGCCACCGACCATCGTCAGGCCGAACTCGGAGACGAAGTCCGCGACCTGGGGCGCGAACTCCTCGGCACCGAGCGGGTAGATCGCACCGTTCGGGCCCAGCTCGGGTAGGCCGGCGTTGGGCATGACCGACACCGGGATCTCGGAGTGCTGGGACAGGTAGCGCAGGTGCTCCACCATCTCGGACGGGCCGGTCGCGCAGTTGAGCCCGATCATATCGATCCCCAGGGGCTCGAGCGCGGTGAGGGCGGCGCCGATGTCCGAGCCGAGCAGCATCGTGCCGGTTGTCTCGATGGTCACGTGCGAGATGATCGGCAGCCGACGGCCGGCGGCGGCCATTCCGTCTTTACAGCCGAGCACGGCCGCCTTGACCTGGAGCAGGTCCTGGCTGGTCTCGATCAGGTAGGCGTCGGCGCCGCCGCGGGCGAGGCCCTCTGCGGCCTGGGCATAGGCGCTACGGATCTCCTCGAAGGTGGTCTGACCGAGCGAGGGCAGTTTGGTGCCCGGACCGAGTGACCCCAGGACCATGCGGGGGGTCCCGTCCTCGGACGGGCCCATCTCGTCGGCGACCTTGCGGGCGATGGCCGCCCCCTTCTCGGCGAGCTCGCCGATCCGGTCGACGATGTCGTAATCACCGAGGTTGGACAGGTTGCAGCCGAAGGTGTTGGTCTCGACGAGGTCGGCGCCGGCCTCGAAGAATGCGCGGTGGATGTTCTCGACGACGTCGGGCCGGGTGGCGTTGAGGATCTCGTTACAACCCTCGAGGCCGAGGAAGTCGCCGTCGACGGTGAGGTCAACAGCCTGCAACATCGTGCCCATCGCCCCGTCGCCGATCAGCACACGCCCACGTGCGGCATCCAATAAGGGCGAATCGAAATCGACAGACATGGGCCCCAGTGTATGGGTGAGGCGGAATCGGACGTACGTAGGCTGTACTGATGACTGTCGAATGGAGTCCTGACGGGCATCTGGATCTGGAGAGCCCGGTCATGATCGTGGCCTTCGAGGGCTGGAACGACGCCGCGGATGTCGCGACCGGGACGATCGAGCATCTCGCCCTCAACCTGGAGGCGCGGGAGATCGCGGAGATCGGCGGCGACGAGTTCTTCGACTACCTGGATCAGCGCCCTGTCATCCGGCATTCGGGCGGGGTATCGCGGTCGATCGAGTGGCCGCGCATCGTCGTGTCCGCGTGTCGTCCCGATGGCGTGGCCAATGACGTGTTGCTCGTCCGCGGCCCGGAGCCGGCATTGAGGTGGCGCACTTTCGCCTCCCAGTTCGTCGACCTCGTGGACACTCTCGGGGTGTCCCAGGTGGTTCTGCTCGGGGCGTACCTGGCGGATGTCCCGCATACGCGTCCGGTGCCGCTGACCGGCACTGCGTTCAGCCGTCAGCGCATGTCGTCGATGGGGGTCGAGGCCTCCGACTACGAGGGGCCCACCGGGATGACCGGGGTGCTGCAGCAGATGCTGACCGAGGCCGGTGTCCCCACCCTGAGCCTGTGGGCGGGGGTCCCCCACTACGTGGCGTCGCCGCCCAATCCCCGCGGCACGGAGGCGATGCTGTCCTGGCTCGCGGAGAACCTGGGCATGGCCGTGGCGATGGACGCCCTCCGGGCGCAGTCCAGGACCTGGGTGGAGAAGGTCGACACCGCCGCGGGCGAGGATGAGGACCTCCGTGACTACATCCGCTCCCTGGAGGAGCGGATGGACGAGGAGAACGAGATCGACCACGGGGACGACCCGGAGCCGGACCGGGGACGTGCCTCCAGCGGTGAGGCGATGCCGCTCGTCGACGGCGACGCGATCGCGGCGGAGTTCGAGCGCTTCCTGCGCGGGGACCGGGACGAGCCGGAAGCCGGCTGACGCGGGTCAGTCGGCGGATGCACGGACGCCCAGCAGGGCGTCCAGGGCGGTGGAGATCAGCTCTCCCGCCACGGGGTCGGTCGATTCCCCGGCCAACGTCGCCGCCGCCCAGGAATCGATCGCCTCGAGAGCGCCCGGGGTGTCGAGATCGTCGGCCAGCCGCGCCCGCAGGGTTGCGATACTGGCACCGGCATCGGCACCGGCGCCACGGGCGATAGCGGTGTTCCAGGTCGAGTAGCGGACGCGGGCCTCGTCGAGGATCTCGGCAGACCACGAACGGTCGGTGCGATAGTGGCCGGCGGCCAGCCCCAGCCGGATGATCGCCGGGTCCACGCCCTCCTCGCGCAGTGTCTGCACGCGGACGAGGTTGCCGAGTGACTTGCTCATCTTGACGCCGTCGAGGCCGATCATCGCCGAATGCACGTAGAACCGGGCGAACGGACGCTCGTCACAGGCGGCCTCGGCGTGGGCAGCGGAGAACTCGTGGTGTGGGAACGCCAGGTCGCTGCCCCCGCCCTGGATGTCGAAGTTCATCCCGAGACGGTTGCGTGCGATCGCAGAACACTCGATGTGCCAGCCGGGGCGCCCCTCTCCCCACGGCGAGGGCCACGAGGGCTCACCGGGTCGCTGCACCCGCCACAGCAGGGCGTCCAGGGGGTGCTCCTTGCCACTGCGGTCCGGATCGCCCCCGCGCTCGGCGAATGCAGCCGCCATCTCGTCGTCGTCATATCCCGACTCGTAACCGAAATCCGGCGTCGCTCGATGGCGGTAGTAGACATCCGAGTATCCGTCGACCTCCGGGTCGATGCGGTAGGCGTGCCCGCGCTCGATCAGCTCGCCGACCATCTCGACCACCTCGTCGATCGTCTCGGTGGCCGCCACGTACTGCTGTGGTGGGAGGACGCGCAGCGCCTCCATGTCGGCACGGAACCGATCCGTCTCGGCATCGCCGAGCTCGCGCCAGTCCACGCCGTCGCGGTCCGCCCGCTCGAACAGCGGATCGTCGACGTCGGTCGTGTTCTGGACGTAGTGGACGGCATGGCCCGCGTCCAGCAACTGTCGGTAGACCAGATCGAAGGTCAGGTACGTCGCGGCGTGACCGAGATGAGTCGTGTCATACGGGGTGATCCCACAGACGTACATCCGTGCGAGAGGCCCGGCCGCCACCTCACGGACCGCACCGCCCGCGGTGTCGAACAACTTGAGGGGAACGCCGTCGCCGGGAAGTGAGGGGACGACAGGCGAGGACCACGAGTGCATGGGGCCGAGTCTAGAGACCCGGCCGGATCAGAAGAGCGGCCAGGGTAAGGGGTAACCCGGGCCCGGGACGGGGAACCGCCCGTCGGTGAGGAGCCCGTCCACGCGCCTTGCCAGCGCATCGATCTCGTCGGACGAGAGCAGGTGTGTCAGTCGGCTCGCGAGGCCGCCCTCCCAGGCCAACTCCCCGGCGAGCCTCGTCAGGTCTGCCACGTCACCCCCGACGAGGGGTTGACCGGCCCACCCCCACAGTACGGTGCGGACCTTCGGGTCCACATGGAACGACAACCCGTGGTCGATCGCCCAGGAGCGACCGGCGCGGTCGACCAGGACGTGGCCGCCCTTGCGGTCGGCGTTGTTCACCACGAGGTCGAGCAGGGCGATACGGCGAAGTCTGTCGTCGGTGTCGTGGGCGACGACGACCTCCTCGCCCCGGGAGCCCTCACCCCGGAGGACCACCGCGCGGCCCTCCGGAACCGAGTCGACCGGATGGACATCCACGGGGTCGTAGGCGCCGCCCACGCTGTCGCGTTCGTCGATCCACCGCTGTGCCATCCCCCGGCCACCCGGGCCGTGTGCCGTGACCGTCTCGGGGATCAGATCCCACCCCAGGGCCGCGGCCACCACAAAGGCCGCGACCTCCCGGGCTGCGAGGCTCCCGTCCGGGAAATCCATCAGGGGCCTCTCCCCCGCCGACGGCTTGTACACCCATCCGTCTCCGTGCTGATCCACACAGCGGTACACGGCGTTGCTGCCGGACGGGATCCGGTGCAGGACGGTGAGTTCGGGGCCGGCTGACGATCTGGTCACGGATCGATGAGCTCGGTCAGTGCCTCACCGGATCGTGGACGGTAACCGTTGAGCCGGACGCACAAGTGGCCGGTGGTGTCGATCGGCTCACCACACAACGGGCAGGGCTCGCGGCCCGCGGAGACCACCTTGTCGCTGCGCAGGACGAACTGCCGGGCGCGCTGCGGGGTGAGGAACACGCGGAGTGCATCGGGTGCGTCCTCGGAGTCCGACAGCACCACCGACTCGTCCGTGGCCGACGGGTCGATCGCCAGGAGCTCCACGACGACCTGACCCCTGTCGCCGTCCCAGCCCAGACCCATCGTGCCCACGTTGAACTCGGGGTCGACCGGCATCTCTAGCGGGTCGAGGTCATCGACCATCCCCCCCGCCGGCGGTACCGGGAAGTCGGACTTGCTGGCGATCTCGTCGAGCAGATCCCCCATCCGGTCGGACAGGATCTTTGCCTGTTGCTTCTCACACCTCACGGTGATGGTGCGTCCGGACTCCGTGGCCTGGACGAAGAAGACCCGCTCGCCGGGCTGGCCGACCGTGCCCACCACGAACCGGGTCGGCTCGCGGAACTCGTGGACTGCCCTGCTCATGCCGGTCGTCTCCTCGTGTCGGTGTGTGGATCTGTGCGGGTGGTGGTGCGGTTCATCAGGGTACGTTCCCGCCCGGCACGGCATCGGATTCAGAGTGCCCGTCGGTCGGGGTGCCCACGTGTCCGGCCGGGTCGCCGTGAAGACCGGTCAGGTCGCCGCCGGTGTCGTTGACCCGGAGCACGAACGGGCGGTGCGGGGTGTACCGCACCACCGAGAGGGACGCAGGTTCCACGACGATCCGTTGGAACTGGTCCAGGTGCATCCCGTACGCGTCGGCCAGGACCGACTTGATCACGTCGCCGTGGCTGCAGGCCACCCACAGCACGTCCCGGCCCGCCTGCTCGGCGAGGTGCCGGTCATGGCGACGGACGGCGTCGACGGCCCTGGTCGCCATGGCCGCCAGCGACTCGCCCCGCGGGAACACCGCGGACGAGGGATGCTGCTGTACCACCGACCACATGTGTTCGGAGGCGAGTTCCTTGAGCGGCCGCCCGGTCCAACTCCCGTAGTCGACCTCGGTCAGACCGTCCTCGATCACGGGATCCAGACCGAGGGCGCCGGCGAGCGGTTCCACCGTCTGACGGCATCGCATGAGCGGGGATCGGACGATCGCCCCGACCGGGAGTCCGGACAACCGACCGCCGAGCTCGGTCGCCTGGGCGAGGCCCGTCTCGTCGAGTCCGACCCCCGGCGTCCGCCCGGCGAGAGTGAGCGCGGTGTTGGCGGTGGAGCGGCCGTGCCGGAGCAGGATGACGGTCATAGGAGGCAGATTACCGACGCGGCATCGATCAGGCGGTCACGTCAGGTCGCGGGGATGGTGCCGGTGGCGAGCAGGCCCATGACCAGCAGGCCGAGAATGATGCGGTAGCCCGCGAACCACGCCAGCGAGTGCTTCTGGACGAAACGCAGGAGCCAGGCGATCGCGGCGTAGCCGATGACGAAAGCGATCGCCGAGCCGACCAGTAACTGGACCGCGCTCGCCGACTGTCCGACCGACGGCTCGAACGCGTCCGGAAGACTGAACAGCCCCGAGGCGAGGACGGCGGGAATGGCGAGGAGGAACGAGAACCTCGCCGCCGCCTCGCGGGACATGCCCAGGAACAGACCTGCGGAGATGGTGCCGCCCGAGCGGCTCACCCCCGGGATGAGCGCGAGGCATTGGGCCAGCCCCATCACGATCGCGTCCTTCATCTTCAACCCGGCCAGGGATTTTCCGTCGACGGGACGGTCCTGCCTGCCGACCTTCTCCGCGATGAGGAACACGAAGGAGAAGAGGATCAACACGATGGCGGTGATCCAGAGGTTCCGCGCGGCGTCCCGGATGAGGTCCTTGCCGACGAACCCGATGATCGCGATCGGGATGGAACCCACGATGACGAACCACCCGAGGCGATAGTCCGGGTCGTCGCGACGCGACGAGTCGAACACCCCTCGGAACCACGCCACGAGGATTCGGACGATGTCCTTGAAGAAGAAGACGAGGACCGCGGCCTCGGTGCCCAGCTGGACCACCGCGGTGAACGACGCTCCGGCGTCGGCCCCGAACCACCAGGTCGAGAAGATCCGGAGGTGGCCGGAGGAGGAGACGGGGAGGAACTCGGTGAGTCCCTGGAGCGCTGACAGCACGATGACCTGGATCCAGGACATGCCTTCCAGCGTCGGTGCGGCGAGGACCGTTGTGTTCACGGTGCGGCTCTTTCTCGTAGAGGTCAGGCATGGGCGGGGGTCACGACGCACTCGTGTGCCGGTCGCACGCCGTGAGGGTAGTCGCCCGGCCCTGATCGGCGCCTGGTGACCTGCGTGGTGGACAATAGAGCGCGTCGAAAGGAACACCGTGACCCGTCGTGTCCTCCGCCGATCAGGCGTGCCCGCCGCACTTCTCGCGCTCGTTGTGGGGCTCTCCGCCTGCTCGTCCGCGACCAGCCAACTCGAGGAGGGGCAGCTCGCCCAGGGCAGCGCGGCTCCGGCGGAGTCTCCGCAGGTCTTCGAACCCGAGGGCGGAGAGCTCGTTCCGGTCCCGGGATCGGTCCGGGCGGTCGTGGCGGTCGGTGATCGGGTCGCCGTCCAGTCGCAGACCGGGCGCGACCTCCAGATCGGCCGTGTCGACGGCACCAGGTGGATCCCCGAGCACTCCGTCGAACTCCCCGCGGACGCGGGTACCGCCACCGGGGGTGACGACGGGTCGTTCGTCGTCCCCTACCCCGACGGCGTCGTGGTGGTCTCCCCGGAGGGGCGGTCGAGGCAGATATCCGGGATGGGGCCGGTCACCGCCGCTGCGGTCACGCAGGAGGGGAAGCTGATCACGGGCACCGCAGAGGGTGAGGTGGTGATCCGCGACGCCGAGGGTGTCGAGGAGACGCGGCTCGAGGGTCTGACCTCGGTGGACTCACTCACCGTGGCACGGGACGGGTCCGTCACCGCACTGAGTCGTACGGACACCGTGATCGCCTCGATCGACCCGTCCGAGGAGGTCGCGGGCCCGCTGCTGCGGGCCGGTCGCGGGGCCGGGATGATGAGCGACCTCGGCGAGGGGTCCCTGGTCGCCTCCGACACTGTGGGAAACACGCTCCTGGTCTATTCGACCTCCCCGGTGCGCCTCCATCAACAGTTCCCCGTAGGGGCAGCTCCGTGGGCGGTCGCCGAGGACCCCTCCCGGTCCGTCGTGTGGGTCACCTCTACCGGGACCAACACGGTTCAGGCGTACGATCTCGGCGACGGGATCGGTGTGCTGCGCGCGGAGATCCCGACGGTGCGCCAGCCCGACGCCCTGGCGGTCACCGACTCCGGCACCGTGGTGGTGGGGTCCGCGGATGGCGCCGGGCTCCACCTGATCCGACCGAACCTGGCCGGCCCGGCCGGCTGACCTTCGCCGACCGCAGACGTCTCACCTGAGGAGAACCGTGTACGCGCTGCTCAAGAAGCTGCTGTTCCGCTTTCCCGCGGAGCGGATCCACCACCTGGTGTTCGGTCTGATCAAACTCCTGACGCTGATCCCGCCGCTCGGGTCCCTGGTCCGGCGGATCCTCGGGGTGCGCGACCCTGTTCTCTCGCAGGAGGTGCTCGGCCGCACCTTCCCCGGTCCGCTGGGGCTGGCCGCCGGGTTCGACAAGAACGCTGCCGCGGTCGATTCCTGGGGCGCGATCGGGTTCGGGTTCAGTGAGGTCGGCACCGTCACGGCCTCCGCCCAGCCCGGCAATCCCGCCCCCCGTCTGTTCCGGCTGGCGGAGGACCGCGCGATCCTCAACCGGATGGGGTTCAACAACCACGGGGCCGGAAACGCGGCCAACAACCTGCGCCGGCGACGCAGCAGCGATCCCGTGGGCATCAACATCGGCAAGACGAAGGTCGTCCCCGCGCAGGACGCGGTACGTGACTACGTCGCCTCCGCGACCATGCTCACCGGGCTCGCCGACTACCTGGTCGTCAACGTCAGTTCCCCCAACACGCCCGGGCTGCGGGACCTGCAGGCCGTCGAATCGCTTCGGCCCATCCTCGCGGCGGTACGCGATGTGGCGACGATTCCGGTCCTGGTGAAGATCGCTCCCGATCTCGACGACCGGGACATCGACTCGGTGACCGATCTCGTCCTGGAACTGGGTCTGTCCGGGATCGTCGCGACCAACACCACGATCTCGCGCGACGGGCTGCGCACGCGCGCGACGGACGTCGAGACGCTGGGCGCCGGCGGCATCTCCGGGGCACCCGTCGCCGCCCGTTCGCGTGAGGTGCTCTCGCGCATCTACTCCCGGGCGGGCGGCAGAATCGTCATCATCTCCGTGGGCGGGGTCGAGACGCCGGAGGACGTCTGGGATCGGATCACCCACGGTGCGGATCTCGTGCAGACCTACACGGGATTCATCTTCACCGGCCCGTCACTGCTGTGGGAATCCAGCCGCCTGGTGGCACGACGCCTCCGCCAGGGCGGGTACAGCTCCCTGGCGGAGGCGGTCGGGTCGGCCGTGCGATCCGGTCCAGCTGATCGCTGAGCCCGCGCAGCGCGCCGTCCTACTGCTCGTAGAGCGCGGTGGTGGTTCCGCGGGCGAGGCCCTGGCCGAACAGATTGAAGCCGAGGAAGGCGCACGAGGCGTCATCGCCGAGTTCGATCACGTCCCCCACCGCATGGACGGCGAGGATGTAGCGGTGCGGTCCGTGGCCGGCCGGGGGCGCCGCACCCACGAAGCCCTTGAAGCCGGCGTCGTTGCGCAGCACTGCGGCCCCCTCGGGTAGCCCCGAGGTGTCGCCGGCGGTGCACGCGCCCTCCGGAAGGGACGTCACGTCCGTCGGGATATTGGCCACGGCCCAGTGCCAGAACCCGGAGGCGGTCGGCGCGTCCGGGTCGAAGACGGTCACGGCGTAGCTCTTCGTGCCCTCGGGGCCTGCGCTCCAACTCACCTGCGGTGACTTGTCCGCACCTCCCTCGACGCCCATCACGCCGCCCAACTGTGCCGGGCTGAGGGTGGCGCCCTCGGTGTAGGACTCGCTGGCCACCTTCAGCAACGGCAGATCCGGCAATGCGAGGTAGGGATCGGGCACACGGAACTCGGTCATCGTCATCCTCCTGAATCGGACTCCACCGGAGGGTGTCCTCCAGCCGGTCACGTCCCTGTCTACCAGCGATGACCGGGACGCGCCGGGAGGATCCGGCGCCCGATTTGGTCAGCGGATCAGGCATCGGCTAATGTCATTCCTCGCACGGCCAAGGCGGGGAGATCCCCGCACCGGCGGAGCAGGTGTGCAAGCGCGAGTGGCGGAATGGCAGACGCGCTAGCTTGAGGTGCTAGTGTCCTATTAACGGACGTGGGGGTTCAAGTCCCCCCTCGCGCACACTGTGTCGAGACAGTAGAAGGGCCCCGGATCCGATTGGATCCGGGGCCCGCTCTCGTTTCCAGGGGATTCCCGGGCTCCGGTTCGGGGGACCTCGCAACACCGGTGTGGGACCGGCGTGACGGGGGCCGCACCCGCGGCGCTCGGTTTAGGGTCCGGCGACGTGGTCGTCGTACCGTGTCCTGGTGACCGGCATCGATCCAGACGACTTCGACACCTTCCTACAGGTCCTCGACCAGGCGGCGGCGCTCGACGTCGATCATCCCGACTCGATCCGCGTGCAGCGGTCGGTGGGCCACATGTTCAAGCTCCTCAAGAAGACCCGACGCTCCGAGGTGCGCCGCGCACGCCAGGAGGCCGACAAGGCGGTCATCGAGGCCACCGCGACCGGCTCGCCCACCCGCATCGACGACGAGACGGCCGGTATCCGCCTCGTCTCCACCACCCCGGGCGCCGTCGCGGGCCATCTGCAGCGCGCGATGGCCTGCTACGTCTGCAAGCAGCGCTTCACCCGCGTCGACGCCTTTTATCACCAGCTGTGTCCCGACTGCGCTGCCGCCAACCGGGCCCGGCGCGACCCGGCGATGAACCTGTCCGGGCGGCGCGCGCTGCTCACCGGTGGTCGTGCGAAGATCGGCATGTACATCGCGCTGATGCTGCTGCGCGCTGGTGCGGACGTCACCATCACCACCCGCTTCCCCCGCGACGCGGTGCGCCGTTTCGCGAAGATGGACGACTACGCGGACTGGGCCGACCGGATCCACGTGATGGGCGTGGACCTGCGTGACCCGGCGCAGGTGGTGGCGCTGGCCGACGAGGTCGCCGCCGCCGGACCGCTGGACATCCTCATCAACAACGCGGCGCAGACGGTGCGCCGCTCCCCCGGCTCCTACTCCGGACTCGTGGAGGGCGAGACGGCGCCGCTGACCGGCCGGGCCGCCGACATCCCCATGGTGACGATGGGACGCACCTCCGAGCTCCACCCCGCCGCCCTCATGGGTGGCGAATCGGCCCTCATCGGCAGCGCGGAGGCCGAACGGGAGGCCGACCACATCGCGACCCTCGCGCTACAGGCCGGGTCGTCGTCCCTCGAGCGGATGGCCGCCGGCACGGCCATCGACGCTGGCGGGCTCCTGCCGGACGTGGTGGACCACAACAGCTGGGTGGCGACCGTCGAGCAGGTCGAGCCGATGGAGATGCTCGAGGTGCAGCTGTGCAACTCGGTGGCGCCGTTCATCCTCGTCTCCCGCCTTCGCCCCGCGATGGCGGCGTCGAAGGCGCGGCGCAAGTACGTCGTCAACGTCTCGGCGATGGAGGGCCAGTTCTCGCGCCGCTACAAGGGGGCCGGCCACCCGCACACCAACATGGCCAAGGCGGGCCTGAACATGCTCACCCGAACGTCCGCGGAGGAGATGTTCGCCGAGCACGGCATCCTCATGACCGCCGTCGACACCGGCTGGATCACCGACGAGCGCCCGCACGTGACCAAGGTCCGCCTGCATGAAGAAGGCTTCCACGCGCCCCTGGACCTGGTCGACGGCGCCGCGCGCGTGGTGGACCCGATCGTGCGCGGCGAAGCCGGCGAGGACCTGTACGGCTGCTTCCTCAAGGACTTCGAGCCGAGTCCGTGGTGAGCGTGGACCCCGCTGCCGCCGCCGCGCACCTGGTGCTCAGCACCGAGCTGGTCGCGGGCATCCGGTCCGCCATCGCCGACCTCGGTGGGGACGGGCCGGGCACGCTGGTCCACGTGGCGCCGACGGGCCCCGGGTCCAGGTGGCCGTCGAACAGCGCGGCCGCCCTCGTGCACCACCTGTGCGGGGTGATCACCTCGTGGGGTGCGGCCTGCCTGGGCGCCGAGGAGGTCGTCCGCGAGCGGGCCGCGGAGTTCGAGTTTGCCGGGCCGGTCGGTCCGGAGGTGGACCGGCTCGCCGATCTGGTGGACCGGCTGCCCGGGTGGGCCGCGGCCGCCCGCGACCGCGGGACCCTCGCGCACCCCACGGGGACGGCGTTCGACGTGGCCGCGGCGCGCCGGGCGGGGACGCTGACCGTCGACTGGGTGCTCGCGCACATCCTGCACGACGTCGCCGGGCACCTGGGACACCTCGAGGTGACCCGGGACGTGCTGCTGGACCGCGCGCCGGGCCCGTGAGCCGGCACCCGACCCCGGTCCTGCTCGACTGCGACCCCGGCATCGACGACGCGCTGGCGATCGCCTACCTCGTGGCCGAGCACCTGGCGGGGCGCATCGAGCTGGTCGGCGTGGTCTGTACGGCCGGCAACGTGGGACTCGATGACACCGTGGCCAATGCGCTGGCGTGGCTGGACCTGGCCGGTGCTCCCCCGCTACCGGTCTGCGCTGGTGCGGCCGGTGCGATCGCCGTCCCGCACGTGTTCACGCCCGAGACGCACGGCCCCCGTGGTGCGGGGCACGCCGTTCTCGAGGTCGGGACCGGGGCGGAGACGGCGACGACGAGGCGCGCCGATCCCCGCGACGGCGCCGATCTCTGGCTGGACGCCGCACGCGCTCACTCCGGTGAGCTGGTGGCGATCGTGACCGGCCCCTCGTCCACGCTGGCCGGCGCGCTGGCGGCGGAACCCGCGTTGCCCGGGCTGGTGGGCGACCTGGTGGTGATGGGCGGAACGTTCCGTGGCCATCCGGGCAACACCACCCCGGTCAGCGAATGGAACGTGGACGTCGACCCGGAAGCCGCCGACGCGGTGTGCCGGGCGTGGGAGGACGCGAACAACGCTGACGCATACGTCTCGGGGCCGCTGTGGTGCGGGTTGAACCTCACCGAGCGGGCGGTGTGGACGCCGGAACGGTCCGCGCGACTGGTCGCGGCGTCGGACACGTCATTGACGCGGGCGTTGGCCGAGGCGCTGCGGTTCTACTTCGAGTTCCACGAGTCCGTCGGCGAGGGGTACCTGGCGCAGGTGCACGACCCGTTCGTGGCCTGGCTGGCCCTGCATCCGGACGCGGTCGAGTCCGTGCCGGCGAGCGTGCGGGTGGAGTGCCGCGGTGAGCACACACGGGGGATGACCGTCGAGGACCGGCGCGGGCACCGGGGGCGGGCGCCCAACGCGCGGATCGCGACCGACGTGCGCACGCCGGGCGGCCCGGACGCGGTGCTGGACGACATCTGTGCGGCGATCGCCTCGCTCGCCGGGTCGGGCTCACCGGGCGGTCCGGGCTGAGTCAGCCGGTCGGCCTGTCAGTCGGTCGGCCTGGTGAAGTTCCGTGTCGGAGGCGCCGGGTCAGGCACGTCAGGAGCGGTGGCGTGCCCGCGCAGTGAGGTCGCGCACGCCACGCCGGCCGCGGCGCCGGTGCCCACGGCGATAGGTACCAGCTGCAGTCCGGTCACGATGTCGCCGGCGGCGTACACGCCGTCGACGCTGGTCAGTTGCAGCGCGTTGACGACCAAGCCGCCCTCGTCGTCCGTCTCGCAGCCCAGGGACGTGGCGAGTTCGTTGGTCGGGTGATGCGCGTAGGAGAAGAACACCCTCGACCCCGCGATCACCCTCCCGTCGGCGAGCCGCACACCGTCCAGTGCGTCCGGTACCCCGACCAGTTCGCGCGCGACGCCGTCGATCACCTCGATCTGGTGTTCGGCGCAGGCCGCGCGCTGATCGTCGTCGAAGGACGGGTCGGAGTCGCTCTCGGTGATGATCACGACCTCCGAGGCCCAGTCCAACAGTTCGGAGGCATACGCCGGTACGTGCGCGCCGGCGCCGAGCACGATGACCCGCCGACCCGCGGCTGTGAGGCCGTCACAGGCCGGGCAGTGGTGCACATCGACCCCGTAGTGCTCCTCGATACCCGCGATGTCGGGCAGTCGGTCGCGCACCCCGGTGGCGAGGATGATCCGCTTGGCGGTCACGATGATCTGACCATCACCGTCAGAGGGGGCGATCCGGGCGAGGAACCGGTCGTCGGAGTCCTTGATCAGACTGGTGACGGCCCCGCCGAGCCGGCGGACCGTCGGGTACTCGTCGAGACCTGTGTTGATGTCGGCGTAGAACTCGGCCGGAGTGGTGGGGCCGGTGCCGAGCATGCCGTGGATCCGCCGGGCCGAGAGGTTCCGCTGAGCCCCGGCATCGACGAGCACGGTCGAGCGCTGGTACCGGCCCACCCAGGTGGCAGCGGACACCCCGGCCGGCCCGCCGCCCACCACGAGAACGTCCACGGCGTCGGCCACCGCGTCGCTCGTGCCGGTAACGCCATGGTCGGCCACCGCGTCGCTCGTGCCGGTAACGCCACGGTCGGCCTCGCCGGAGTCGTCGGTCATGGGCACTCCGATCTGGGGAGGGGTGTTGCCACCCTAGCGGGTGGTCGCCGGGCGGAACTAGAACCGGTGTTAGGCTCCTGCGGATGTGCCGGGCGGCCTGTGGAGGTGCCCGGGCGCTGGCGTCGTCGCACTTCGCCGTCGTCCCCTTCACCGCCCCGGGAGAGTCCATGAGGTCCGTCGCCGCCGCTCTGATCATCGTCGCGGGCGGGGCGGTCGCTGCCGGGGTCTCCGCGCGGCGCGCGGCGGTGGCCCGGGGTGAAGTGGAGCCCCTGACGGCCTCGGTGCGAACAGCCGTGACGAACGCGCGGGAGAGCGTCCGCGGGTCCGTGCGACGCCGGGTGCGGCAGCGGGCGGAGTCGGCGGTGCCCGCGGCCGGGCCCCGCGCGGCGACGTCAGGGGGAGTCGGTTCGGCGGCGCCGATCGCGGGGTCGTGGCGGCCTGTGACCGAGCACGGGACGACGGGCTCGGCATCGCGGCGGCCCGCGGGCGCCCGGGGCTTCGTGCCCGCACTCGAGGGGATCCGGGGCCTGGCTGCAGTGGGGGTGCTGACCACGCACGTCGCGTTCGTCACCCGGTCGTCCTCGGGGTCGCCGCTCAAGCGAGTCTTCGGGCGTCTGGACCTCGCGGTGGCGGTGTTCTTCGCCAAATCAGGATTCCTCCTGTGGCGCACCCACGCCTCCCATGCCCGGCGGGACGAGCCCGGGGCGGCCCGGCCGACCAGGGAGTATCTACGCTCCCGGTTGGTCCGGATCATGCCCGCCTACGTGGTGCTGGTGGCCGCCGCGATGCTGTTGCTCAAGCAGAACCACGTCAACGGCCCCACCTCCTGGCTGGTGAACCTCACCCTCACGCAGATCTACACCTCCGAGTTCCTGGTCGCCGGGTTGACCCACGCCTGGTCACTGGCCGTGGAGATGGCGTACTACCTCGCCTTCCCCGTCCTGTGGACCGCGATGAAGGGTCTGCGCGGCGACGCCGCCGGTTGGCGGATCCCCGTGATCGCGGCGTTCGGCGCATCGGGCCTGGTGTTCCCGATGCTCCCCTGGCACGGACTCGGAATCCTGCCGCCGTACGTCAACGAGCAGATCCTGCCGCCCGCGTTCACCGCGTGGTTCGCCGCCGGCATGCTGCTGGCCGAGGTGGCAACTGCCCCTCCCGGAACCCTCGTCCGTCTCTGTCGTGACCGTCTGGCCCGGTGGGGCTGGTGGGTCGTCGGCGGTGCGGCACTGGTGGCCACCACCGTGCCGGCGTGGTTCTCCGAGGGCTTCGTCCACCCCGGCCCCGTCGAGTTCGCGGCGCGCACCGGGCTCGCGGGGGCGATGGCGTTCCTGGTGCTCGCGCCGGTGGTCCTGGCGCCGGAGGGCACGCGGTTCCCGGTGTTGGAATCGATGCCCCTGCAGAAGGTCGGCGCGTGGTCGTACGGGATCTTCCTGTGGCACCAGCTGATCCTGCTGGCCTCGTTCCCGCTGACCCGTACGTCGTTGTGGGCCCGCCGGATGTACGTCATCTGGCCGGTCACGGTGGCCGGTTCGCTCGCTGCGGGCGCCGCGAGTCACCGCTTCCTCGAGGAGCCCGCGCGCCGGGCACTCGAGCGTCGCTGAAGCGCCGTCCCGATCTCGGACCTCCGTCGGTGAGGTTCGCCTATCGCGATGACTATTGGTCAGGGTAGCCTTTCCTAAAGAAGGCCTGCCTTGGTGGGCGCTGACGCAGACGAAGGGACCTCCCATGACCTCCAGCCCGCCGCTCCCCCAGCACGAGCGCGACTCAGAGTCCGTCGCGGGCCACTGGCTTCTCGCCCGGGTGGGCAAGAAGGTCCTACGCCCCGGCGGCCGCGAGTTGTCCGAGTGGATGGTCCACGCATCCACCGTCACCGGCAAGCGCGTCGTCGAGTTCGCGCCGGGCCTGGGCCTGACCGCGTCGCTGCTGCTGGACGAGTCTCCGTCGTCCTACACCGGGGTCGACTCCGACCCGGAGGCCGTCGAGGTCACGCGATCCGCCATCGGCGGACGGGGTGCCGTGGTCGTGGCCTCTGCGCAGGAGACCGGCCTCGAGTCGGCGTCAGCCGACGTCGTGGTGGGCGAGGCGATGCTCACGATGCAGGGCGATTCGACCAAGAAGCAGATCGTGGACGAAGCCGCCCGTGTGCTCGACTCGGACGGCCGCTACCTCGTTCATGAGCTGTGTCTGGTTCCCGATGACCTGGACGACTCGATCAAGACCGAGATCCGCAAGGACCTGGCCCGGTCGATCCGCGTCAACGCACGCCCGCTCACCGTCTCGGAGTGGAGCGAACTATTCGAGACAGCCGGATTCGAGGTAGAGGCCACCGAGCTCCGCCCCATGGCGCTGCTCCAGCCGCGGCGCATGCTCGCCGACGAGGGCGTCGTCGGCCTCGCCCGGATAGTCCGCAACCTCCTCCGTGACGCCGACGCCCGAAAGCGGGTGCTGGCGATGCGCAAGACCTTCACCACCCATGACGAGCACATCAGCGCCGTCGGGTTCGTCCTGCGCAAGCGCTGACCCGCCCCGCCATCCCCGGCACTTCTCGCAACCGCTCCTCGGCATGAACGCCCGCTCCCGCCTCCGGGCACGCGGGAGTTCACGAAGAGGGGCGGCTGTGCGTGTGGTGCACACGCGCTGGCGCGGATGCCAGGGGTGGGCGAGGCTCGACCGGAAACGTGCGCGCGGTCAGGAGTCGAACGCGTCGATGATCGCCTGGGCGGCCAGCGCCGCCGTGAGGGTGCCCTCGCGGACCTGCCTCTCCACGTCCGTGGCGGTCTTCCGCACGTCGGGATCGGCCTCGAGCCGCGCCATGAGCGTGTCGCGCACCATCGACCACGTCCACTCGACCTGCTGCCGGGCACGACGGCCGACGACCTCCCCGACCTTGTCCATCTCGGACTGATGCCGTTGCACGGCGTCCCAGAAGCCGTCGAGTCCCTCTCCCTCGAGCCCCGACATAGTGAGGACCGGGACCTTCCACACCGCATCGGCGGGGCGGACCAGCCGGAGCGCGGCGCCGAGTTCACGCGCGGCCCGCTGGGCGTCCTTGACGTGCGGTCCGTCGGCCTTGTTGACGGCCACCAGGTCCGCGAGCTCAAGCACGCCCTTCTTGATGCCCTGCAACTGGTCGCCTGTGCGCGCGAGGGTGAGAAACGTGAAGCAGTCGACCATTCCGGCGACGGTGACCTCGGACTGGCCCACGCCGACGGTCTCCACGAGGATCACGTCGAAACCGGCGGCCTCCAGCAGCACCATCGACTCCCGGGTCGCCTTGGCGACGCCACCGAGGGTTCCCGACGTCGGAGACGGCCGGATGTAGGCGCGAGGCTCCGTGGAGAGCGTCGCCATCCGGGTCTTGTCCCCGAGGATCGAGCCACCGGTCCGGGTGGATGACGGGTCGACCGCCAGGACCGCGACCTTGTGTCCCTGCTCGACGAGGTACAACCCGAACGACTCGATGAACGTGGACTTGCCGACCCCCGGTACCCCGGTGATCCCGATCCGTAGCGCGCCGCCCGAGTGGGGCAAGGCCCCGAGCAGGAGCTGCTGCGCCTTCTCCCGGTGCGTCGGGTTGGTGGACTCGAGCAGCGTGATCGCCCGGGCCAGAGTCGGGCGGCGATCCTCGAGGACGCCCGCCAGCAGGGCGTCGACGTCGATCTCACGACGCGGGCGCGGACCGGTCGCCGCCGGGACCGGCCCGCGCACCGTACCGGTGCCCAAGGTGGTGGACAGACTGCCCGAGAAATTGCCCGACCCCGCGGGGTCGGGTCCGGAGCCGAGGCGGGTCAGGACCCCACCTCCGTGCCGGCCTCCTCGCCCGAGGCGGTCAGCTCGTGCCCGAGCTCGCCCGCCAGCGAACCGAGCAACTCGATCGCGGCCTCCGCGATCACGGTGCCGGGCGGGTAGATCGCGGCCGCGCCGGCATCGTAGAGCTCCTGGAAGTCGCCCGGTGGGACGACACCACCGACGGTGACCATGATGTCCTCACGGCCCACCTCGGCCAGCGCCGCGCGCAGCGCCGGGACCAGCGTGAGGTGGCCGGCGGCAAGCGAGGACACGCCCACGACGTGGACGTCGGCGTCGGCGGCCTGCTGGGCCACCTCCTCCGGTGTCTGGAACAGGGGGCCCATGTCCACGTCGAAGCCGAGGTCGGCGAACGCGGTGCCCACGACCTTCTGGCCGCGGTCGTGGCCGTCCTGACCCATCTTGGCCAGCAGGATGCGGGGACGACGTCCCTCCTGCTCGGCGAATGAGTCGGCCATCTGCATGGCCCGGGTGACGTTGTCCACGGCGCCCTCCTTGGTGACCTCCTGCCGGTACACACCGGACAGGGTCTTGATCTCGGCCTTGTGTCGACCGTAGACCTTCTCGAGAGCGTCCGAGATCTCACCGATACTGGCCTGGGCCCGGGCGGCGTCGATCGCGAGCGCGAGCAGGTTGTTCTCGAGGTCGCTGCTGGGGCCGCCCGAGGCGGCCTCGGTCAGGCGGGCGAGGGCGGCCTGGCAGGCCTGCTCGTCGCGCTCCGCACGGAGCTTCTCGAGCTTGGCGACCTGCTCGGCGCGCACCCGGGAGTTCTCGACCTTGAGGACCTCGATCTCCTGGTCCTCGTCGACGACGTACTTGTTGACGCCGATGACCGGCTGGCGGCCGGAGTCGATACGGGCCTGCGTGCGGGCCGCGGCCTCCTCGATACGCAGCTTGGGGATGCCCTCCCCGATCGCCTGCGCCATGCCGCCGGCCTCTTCGATCTCGAGGAGATGGAGACGGGCCTTGTCGGCGAGCTGAGCCGTGAGCCACTCGATGTAGTAGGAACCCGCCCACGGGTCGATCGGCCGGGTGGTGTTCGACTCCTGCTGCAGGAGCAGCTGGGTGTTGCGGGCGATGCGTGCGGAGAAATCGGTCGGCAGCGCGAGCGCCTCGTCGAGGGCGTTGGTGTGCAGAGACTGCGTGTGGCCCTGCGTGGAGGCCATCGCCTCGATCGCCGTGCGGGCGACGTTGTTGAACACGTCCTGGGCGGTCAGCGACCAGCCGGAGGTCTGCGAGTGGGTACGCAGCGACTTGGACTTCTCATTCTTCGGACCGAACTTCTCGACGAGCTCGCTCCACAGCAGGCGGCCGGCACGCAGCTTGGCGATCTCCATCGAGAAGTTCATACCGATGGCCCAGAAGAAGGACAGCCGCGGCGCGAACTTGTCGATGTCGAGTCCGGCCTCGAGCCCGGCGCGGATGTACTCGACACCGTCGGCCAGCGTGTACGCGAGCTCGAGGTCGGCCGTCGCCCCGGCCTCCTGGATGTGGTAGCCGGAGATCGAGATCGAGTTGAACCGCGGCATCTTCTGCGAGGTGTACGCGAAGATGTCCGAGATGATCCGCATCGACGGCTTGGGCGGGTAGATGTAGGTGTTGCGGACCATGAACTCCTTGAGGATGTCGTTCTGGATGGTCCCCGCGAGCTGCTCCGGCGTCACCCCCTGCTCCTCTGCCGCCACGACGTAGAACGCCAGGATCGGTAGCACCGCGCCGTTCATCGTCATGGACACCGACACCGCCGACAGGTCGATGCCGTCGAACAGCTCACGCATGTCGAGGATGGAGTCGATCGCGACGCCGGCCATGCCGACGTCGCCCGCCACGCGCGGGTGATCGGAGTCGTAGCCACGGTGTGTGGCCAGGTCGAACGCGACCGACAGGCCCTTCTGGCCGGCGGCCAGGTTGCGACGATAGAAGGCGTTGGACTCTGCGGCGGTGGAGAAGCCCGCATACTGGCGGATCGTCCACGGCTGGTTGACGTACATCGACGGGTACGGCCCGCGCAGGAACGGGGCGGCGCCGGGCACGGTGTCCAGCGGGAAGGGGGTGACCTCGTCGCCTGCGGCCTCCTCGGTCGCGGCGCCGGCCGTGCCCTTCTCCACGCCGTCACGGTCGGCCTTGGTGTACACGCGCTTGACGTCGATGCCCTCCGGGGTCTCCCAGTGTGCGTCGGCGGCGACGCCGCCCTCGACCGCGGTGCCCGCGGTCTCGGTGTCGGCGGCGGCCTCGCGGAGGGGGGCGGTGCTGAAATCGGGGAAGGTCGTCATCTCACTTCACTCCCAGCTGGTCGAGGAGGGTGGACAGGGCGGCGACGGCGTCGATGCCGAGACCCAGGTACCCGTCGGGGCGGTCGGTGGCGTCGGCGGGGAAGCCCTTCTCGGCACCCGCGAGGTACACGGTCGTCACACCGGCGGCGCGCAGGGCGGCGACGGCATCCGAGCCCTCGGCGGCGTAGCGCTTGTCGGCGCCACAGATCACGGCGACCTCGGCGTTCTCGCGAGCATCGGCGTACTGACCGGCCTCGGTGACGCCCGGGTTGCGGGCCTCGATTCCGCCGGCGGCGAGAAGGTTGGCGACGAAGGTCACGCGGGGCGTGGTCTCCGCCTGCGGGCCGAGGCAGGCGACGAGGGCCGTCGGACGCGATCCGGTTGATTCGAGATGGGCGTTGGAGCGGTCACGCAGGTCCTCGAAGGCGCGACCGTAACGGTAGCCCCCGCCTCCTCGACGGGACTCGTCGAACGCGGGCTCACCGAGGTTCGGGAACTCCGAGACACCGGTGATCGGGGCCTTGCGGTGCGCGATGTCGGCGTCACGGGCGTCCCGGACCCGGGCGATGGATTCGGCCACGGAGCCGGAGCCGATCGCGGCGGTGAGGCCGCCCGCGGCTTCGATGGTCTGCAGGACGGACCACGCGGCGTCGGCAAGCGAGTCGGTGAGCGACTCGACGTACCAGGAGCCACCGGCGGGGTCCACGACGTGGCCCAGGTGGGACTCCTCGAGAAGCAGCAGCTGGGTGTTGCGGGCGATGCGGTCGGCGAAGGAGCGGGACGTGCTCTGGAGACCGCCGGGAACCGAGGCGTCGAACGGCAGGACCGTGACGGAGGTGGCACCGCCGACGCCCGCCCCGAATGCGGCGAGCGTGGTGCGGAGCATGTTCACCCACGGGTCGCGACGCGACATCATCGCAGAGGAGGTGACCGCGTGCTGCGCGGCGCCGCCGGCCTCCGGGGCGCCGAGGAGCTCCGCGGCACGGGCCCACATGAGGCGACCGGCGCGGAACTTGGCGATCGAGGCGAACTGGTCGTCGGTCGCGGCCAACCGGAACGAGATCTGGCGGAGGGCGGCGTCGGCGGGCATTCCCGCCGAGATCAGGGCACGCACGTACTCGAGCCCGGCCGCGACGGCGTAGGCGAGCTCCTGGGCGTCCCCGGCGCCCTCGGCGTGGAACACGGTGCCGTCAGCGACGAACGTCCGGATGGTCTCCTCGCGCTCTGAGACCCGGGCGGCCAGACGCACGGCGGCGTCCAGTCCGATGGAGCCGACCCCGGCGTAGGCGGCGGTGACCGGGGCGGCACCCAGATCGGCGACCACGGCCGAGCGGTCCTGCACCCCGTCACCGGCGGTCCGGCGCTGGTCGAGTAGTTCGAGGTAGGCCTCGGCGACCTCCACCAGATCGGTTCCGGACTCGAAGGTCACCGGCGCCAGATCCAGGTAGACGTCCTTGAGGACGGCGGCCAGATCGGCGGCCTCGACGGTGAGCCACAGTGCCGAGACACCCTGCTCGAGCTGGTCGAGGATCCGCGTGTTGACCTGCGAGACGTCACCGGTGGCCTCGACGCGGGCACTGACGTGCCAGCCGTTCTCCGGAAGTCCCGCACGGTTCCCGCCACGGACGTAGGGGAACTCCCCCGGCGCCGGACGCTCTGCGATCTCGTCCGCCCGCGTGTACAGCGGGTTGATCTCGATCCCGTCCCGCGTGGTCGCGATCAGCGAACGCCAGGCGTCATCAGGCATGTCGGCGGGATCCTTGCGGGCGGCCTTCGCGAGGACGGCTCCCACAGATGCGTACCAGGAGTGAAGGTCAGGACCTGGGGTCGGACTGGTCACCGGTACCTCGTTCTCTTGTGGAGTGAAGGGGGTCACCTCGGGACTCTAGTGCAGCGCTTCACACCGCAGGAACACGCCCTGGAGTGCGGGGAGTTCTCGGGGGGGAGAACCCCGGGGCCCGTGGGGCTACAGTCATCCCGGTGCGCGGACGGGTGATCGGTTGGGTGGTGGCGGTCGTTGTCGTCGTCGTCCTCGCGACCCTCGTTCCCGCCCCGGGGCTGGAACAGCTTCGCTCCTGGGCGGGCCAGCTCGGACCGTGGTTCGCACCGGCGTTCTTCGCGGCGTACGCGGTGGTCGCCGTCGCGCCGGTCCCCCGCTCGACGTTCACCTATTCGGCGGCGGTGCTCTTCCCGCCCGCGGTGGCCATCCCGTGGTCCCTCGTGTCGACCGGCATCGCCGCAGCGCTCGCCTTCGAACTCGTACGGCGGCTCGGACACAAACGCACCGCGGCGCTGCGCGCCGACCCGCGGATCGCGAAGGTGGACGCGCGCCTGCAGCGCCGGGGTTGGCTGTCGGTGGGCAGCCTGCGACTCGTCCCGGCCGTGCCGTTCTCGGTCGTCAACTACGCCGCCGCGCTGACCTCGATCCGGCGACGTCAGTTCCTGCCGGCGACCGTGATCGGCAGCGCACCCGGCACGGTCGCCGCGATCATGCTCGGCAACTCGCTCACCGCGGGCGAGGGCACCGCGGCACTGTGGGCGACCGCCGGGTTCGCCGCAGTAGGCCTGGCGGGGATGGCGCTGGATGCGCGGATGCCGGTCACGCGGGCTCCGTGACGAAATCCACCAGCCTTTCCACCGCGCCGAGCAACGTCGGCTCGACGTCGCGGTAGCTGCTGACCGACGACAGCACGTGACGGAACCCGTCGGCGGGCTCGCCCCAACCCAGGCGGGAGCAGATGCCGGTCTTCCAGTCCTCGCCGCGGGGGACGACCGGCCACTCGCGGATACCGACGGCGGCGGGTTTGACCGCCTGCCAGATGTCGACGTACGGGTGACCGGTCACCAGGACGTCCCCGCCCAGCCCGGCCACGATCCGCGACTCCTTGCTGCCCTCGACCAGGTGGTCCACCAGGACGCCGAGGCGCGCCTGCGGCGTCGGGCCGAAGTCGGCCACGAGCCCGGGCAGGTCATCGATGCCGTGGAGCGGCTCCACCACGATGCCCTCGACCCGGAGGTCATGGCCCCAGATCTTCTCCACCAGCGCCGCGTCGTGGATCCCCTCCACCCAGATCCGGCCCGCACGGGCGGTCCGGGCGCGGAGTCCCTCGACCTTCCGCGAACCCGAGGCCGTCACCGCGGGCCCGGTGGTCGCTCGGGGCGCGGGCTTGCGCAGTGTCACCGGTGATCCGTCGAGGAGGAACGCCGACGGCGTCATGGCGAAGAGGCGGACCCGGCCGTGTCGGTCCTCGAGCTTGACGAACTCGCCGTCGTAACTCCGGTCGAAGCCCACGACCGCGCCGCAGAATCCCGACCCGGCGTCCTCGACCACCAGATCCCGCTCGGCGTCCACGACGGGGACCTGCGGGCGGCGTCGCCGCGCAGTTCCGGACAGGACGTCGGAGCCGTACATATCAGCCATGGCGTGACACCGTAGCCGCCGCGACGACGATCGGGGCGGTGGCGCACCGGCGGTAGGATCGATCGTCATGTCACGACCCCTCGCCACCAGTACCGCGCTCTCCCCCGCGTGGGCGCTGCCCCTGCACCTGCTGCGCACCGCGTGGGCGGACCAACCGTTCGATGCCCTGAGCTCGTACGTCAGCGGCCTCGCCCAGTCCCACCTGGTCGAGATCGTCGGCGAGCCGGTCGCCGGGCTCGCCGACGTGGATCCGGCGGCCGGGGCAGTGGGGATGCTGCCGGACATCGTGCGGCACCTGCGCCGTGTCGGCGCGTCCCACCCCGCCGCGGAGATCCTCTCGCTCCTCACCACCGCGCCCGGCGACTCGTCGAGCCTTCCGCCCGTTCCCGCGGTGCGTGCCGATGTGGCGGAGGCCGGATGGGGCGTTCTGATCCGGGATCCGCAGAGCCGCGAGGGGCTGTGCCTGACCTGTGTGCGGCCGCATGTCGACGTCCTACGGTGGCGGATCCGGGGCGTCACCGACTGCCCGGTGGCGCCCCAGCCGGCCGGGCCGTCGGAGGCGTTGTACGAACTCGGCCGTGCCGTGGAGGACGCCGCCGAGCTCATCGAACGGTCCGCGGCCGCTCAGGGGGCAGGCGCCGCCGGCCCGATAGACGTGCACGCAGCCGTCACCCGCGTCCCCGCGGGACTGCCCGCGCGCGTGCTCGAACTCGTCGATCGCATCGACAGGGTCGAGGCGATCACCTCGCTCGCCCTGGCCCGGCCGGGGCTCGGCGTCGACCCCGCGACGCGCGAGCCGATCCTGCGCCGCCTGGTGGCGGTGAAGGACGCGGCGCGTCGGTCCGCCGTGGCCGCCGCCGGCGAATCGGCGCTACGGGAGTGGGGACCCCGCTGAACGTCACTGTTCAGCGGGCGCAGCAGCCGATCCCGCAGCGGGCCCCGTTGCGGTTGCGACCGAGCGCGGGAACGCTGCCCGGTCGTGGCTGCGTGGTGCCGGACTCGACCTCGTCGAGCAGCTCGACGACCATCCGGGCGAACTCCCGGCTCGGGCCGGGCGTCGCGCAGCGGGTGACGGTCACGCCCAGCTCGCGGACCTCGTCCACGAGCTCGGTGTCGAGGTCCCAGATGACCTCCACGTGATCGGAGATGAACCCGATCGGGACGACGACGACATCGCGGGTGCCGCGGCTGGTGGCGAGATCGCTGACGTGGTCCACCACGTCCGGCTCGAGCCACGGGACGCTCGGCGGCCCGGAACGCGACTGCCACACGACGTCGTACTCCGCCACCCCGGCTGCCCCGGCGACGAGCCGCGAGGCCTCCTGGACCTGACGGCTGTAGAGGTGGCCGCCCAGCGCGGGCGGGCCGGCCACCTCGTCGGCCGCATCGGGGACGGAATGGGCGGTGAAGACCACCCGCGCACCCGGGGCCGCGGCGTCGATCGCCCGGCGCAGGTCCGCGGCGAAGCGCTCCACGAACAGCGGGTGGTCGTAGAACTGACGTAGCCGGATCATCGTGGGCGCGCCCGCGACCTGCTGTCGGACGCGCTCGATGTCCTCGTTGTACTGGGCGCACCCGGAATAGCCGCCCCATGCGGAGGTGGCGAACACCGCGGCGTGGCGAACCCCGTCGGCCACCATCCGGCGGACGGTGTCCTCGGCCATCGGCGTCCAGTTCCGGTTGCCGAAATACACCGGCAAGTCGCGTCCCCGATCGGCCAACTCGGCCTCGATGTTGGCGATGATCTCGCGGTTGAGGTCGTTGATAGGGCTACGCCCGCCCAGGTGCCGGTAATGCGTGGCCACCTCTTCGAGCCGCTCCCTCGGGATACCGCGACCCCGGGTGACGTTCTCGAGGAACGGGATCACGTCCTCCTGCCCCTCGGGGCCGCCGAAGGACAGGAGCAGCAGTGCGTCCACCGGGCCCGCGGCCGGGTTCGGGTCTGTCACGTCACTGTCCCTGTTCGCTGAAGGACACGGTGCCGGCGCCGCCGTCGGCATAGACCACGGTGCCTGTGGTCGCCGCCATCAAGTCCGAGAGCAGGGCGACGGCGGTGGTGGCGACTGCGGTCGGGTCCTCGACGTTCCAGCCGAGGGGCGCCCGTCGCGCCCACTCCCCCTGCATCTGGTCGAGCTCCCCGCCCGGACCGAGCGCATCACCGGCGATCGCCTTGGCGGCGAGGGTCTTGATCGGCCCAGCCGCGATGAGGTTGGAGCGGACCTGATCCGGCCCCAGCTCCCGGGCGACGTAGCGGTTCACTGCTTCGAGGGCGTTCTTGGCGACCGACATCCAGTTGTAGAACGGCATCGAGAACCGCGGATCGAAATCCAGTCCGATGATCGACGCACCCGGGTTCAGGAGCGGTCGAACGGCCTTGGCCAGGGACGCGTAGGAATAGGCGGAGACCTCCAGCGCCACCGCCACGTCCTTCCACGGGGCGTCGAGGAACGGGTCGCCGAGACAGCTCGGCGGAGCGAAGCCGATGGAGTGCACCACGCCGTCCAGTGAACCCGTGTGCTCGCGGACCCGGCCGGTCAGAGCCGCCAGGTCCTCGTCGCTCTGCACGTCCAGCTCGACCACCGGCGGGCGCTCCGGAAGTCGCTTGGAGATGGCCTTGACCAGCGACGGCCGTCCGAACGCGGTGAGGATGACCTTCGCACCGTGGAGTTGGCAGTGCTTGGCGATGTGGAAGGCGATCGACGCGTCGGTGATGACGCCGGTGACGAGGATCGTCTTACCGGCGAGCAGCCCGGTGCCCGCGCCCGTGTTGTCGGTGTCGGTGTCGGTCCGGCTCATGTCAGTGCCCCATTCCCATTCCGCCGTCGACCGGGATCACGGCCCCGGAGATGTAGCCGGCGTCGTCACCGGCGAGGAAGCTCACGGCCCCGGCGACGTCGTCCGCCGAGCCCTTGCGGCCGAGCGGGATCGCCGCGACTGCGAGCTCCTGGGTCTTGTCGTCGAGGTCCGCGGTCATGTCGGTGTCGATGAACCCGGGGGCCACGACGTTGGCCGTGATGTTGCGCGAACCGAGTTCGCGGGTCAGCGACCGTGCCATGCCGATCAGCCCGGCCTTCGAGGAGGCGTAGTTGACCTGGCCGGCGGTGCCGGACTGCCCGACCACCGAGCCGATGAAGATCATCCGCCCGAACCTGGCCCGCAGCATCCCGCGCGATGCGCGCTTGGCGACCCGGAACGCCCCGGCGAGGTTCGCTTCGACCACTCGCGTGAACTGCTCGTCCTTCATGCGCATCAGCAGGGTGTCGTCGGTGATGCCGGCGTTGGAGACGATCACCTCGACGGGCCCGAACTCCGCCTCGACCGCGGTGAACGCGGCATCGACCGAGTCGGCGTCAGTGACGTCGCACCGGACCCCGAACAGGCCCTCGGGGGCGCCGGAGCCGCGGTGGGTGACCGCGACCCGGTGGCCGTCCGCGCGGAGTCGTTCGGCGACCGCCCTGCCGATCCCCCGGTTACCGCCGGTGACGAGGACTGTCCGTGGCGCGGTGTCGCGCCTGCTCTCGGAAACCATGTGCCCACCCTAGCGAGCGGCTCCCCCGGGTCGGACCGCGAGTGCTCCGGTTACGCAGGGGGGTCGGCGTCAGGGGATACGCCTGTGTGCGGTGAGCGAGCCGGCGGCCGCGAGCATCGCCAAGAGCGAACCGGCGATGAGCCACGGCCGGGAGGCGTCCGCCTTCTTCCACTCGTAGCCGATCTGCTCCTCGAGGGTCCGGTAGACCGAGTCGAGCTCCTCGAGGCTGGAGGCGGTGAAGAAGTCGCCGCCGGACAACTCGGCGATGGTCTTGAGGGAGGCGTCATCGACCGGCACCGGCTGCGGGCGTCCCTGGATGTCGACGGTGCCGTACATGGTGCCGAACGAGATCGTGGACACGGGGATCCCGGCCTCCGCGGCGCGCTCGGCCGCGGTGAAGGCGCCCCGCTCCTCGGTCGGCTGCGCGGGGACCGTCTCCTTGCCGTCGGACAGGAGCACGATCCGTGCCGGCGGCGCCTGATCCGGGCCGCCGAGGCTCTCGGTGAAGGTCGTGATGGCCTGGGTGGCGGTGTAGATGGCCTCGCCGGTGGCTGTGCGCTCGTCGAGGCGTAGTCGTTCGACCGCGCGCACCACGGGGCCCCGGTCGGTGGTGGGTGCCACGAGCATCGAGGCGGTCCCGGCGTACGAGACCAGGCCGAGGTTGACGCCCTGGGTGAGGTTGTTGGCGAAGGTCGTCGCCGCCTGCTGCGCGGCCTCGATCCTCGAGGGGGCGACGTCGGTGGCCTCCATGGAGAGGGAGACGTCGACGACGAGCATCACCGTCGCCCGGTTACGGGGGACCTTCTGCTCCTTCTGGGGCGCGGCCATCGCGATCACGAGGCTGACCATCGACAGGATGAGCAGCACCGCCGGTACATGCGTGAACCACCGCCGGCCCCGGGTGTCCACCGACCGGAGAACGCCGAAGTTGCCGAAGCGGACCGTCCTGCGCTTCTTGGACCGCAGGGCGATGATGTACCCGATCGTGATGGCCAACGGCGCGGCGAGCAGGAGCAACCACAGCGGGTGCTGGAACTCGGACAAGCTCATGGGGTCGCCTCCTCCGCGGGCTGTTCACCGGGCAGGTCGCGGTCCAGGTTCTCCCCGGTGGGCAGCCCGCCCTGCCTGCGGACACCGACGAAGTCGATCACGTCACGGACCCAGTCGCGGTCGGTGCGCAGCGCCAGGACGGGGGCGCCGCAGCGGCGTAGCGCTGTGTGAACCGCGGCGCGATGCTCGGCGGCCACACGCCGATAATCCGCCGCGAGAGCATCGTCCACCTCGAGTTCGAGGACCTCTCCGGTTGCGGGATCCTGCAGCAGCGCGGCGCCGACGGCCGGAAGGGCGATGTCGAGTGGGTCGGCCACGTGCACGGCCAGGAACTCGTGGCGGGTGCCGAGGACGCGGAGCGAGCGCTCCCAGTCGATCTCGGACAGGAAATCCGAGATCACCACGACCAGTCCGTGCCGCCGCGCCGCGTTGCGGACGGCGTGGAGGCAGTCGACGAGCGCACCTCCCGGTGCGACCTCCGGAGCGGCGCGGGAGACATCCTCGAGCAGCCGCCGGACGTGGTCCCGCCCCCCGGTGGCGCGCAGTACGCGGGGCCGACCGTCACCGGTCAGGATCATGCCCACCCGACTGCCGCCACCGGCGGAGAGGAATCCGACCGTCGCGACAGCGGCCTCCACGACCCGGCGCTTGGCGCCGTGCCGGCCCTCGACGTCCAGCGACGCGGACAGGTCGACGACGAGCCACGTCTCCAGCTCGCGGTCGGCGATGGTCTGTCGGATATGCGGGATGGTCGTCCGGGCGGTCACGGACCAGTCCATCGTCCGGACGTCGTCACCGGGCTCGTAGGCGCGGGCCTCCCCAGGCTCGGTACCGGGGCCGGGGAGCAGACCCCGGTGATCGCCGTTGAGGACACCGTCCAGTCGCCGTGTGACGAGCAACTCGAGCTGGTTCAGGGCGGCACGGGACGACACGTCGCCCCGGTCGTCGCGCCGCTCCCCCTCCGCGGAGGTCACGGTGAGGGCGGCGGGCCGGCCTGGGCCGGGACCGCGCTTATCTGCGGCAGCGGGACGGCCTCGAGCACCCGGCGGACGACCGTGTCCGCGGTGATCTCGTCAGCGAGCGCGTCGTAGGTGAGGACGAGCCGATGGCGCAGCACGGCGGGCAGGACGTCGACGATGTCCTGGGGCACCACGTAGTCGCGTCCGCGGACAAGGGCGAGGGCGCGCGCCGCGGTGACCGTTCCCAGGGTGGCTCGGGGCGAGGCGCCGTAGGCGAGCCACCGGGCCACGTCCTCGAGTCCGTGGCGCGCGGGCTCGCGGGTCGCGATCGTCACGCGCACCACGTAGTCGACGAGTGCGTGGTGGACGAAGACCTCGCGTACGGACGCTTGTAGTCGCTGCAGCGCGTCCACACCCAGGATCCGGGTCGGCTCTGGCGGGGTGGCGCCCATCCGGTAGACGATCTCCCGCTCCTCCTCTGGACTCGGGTAGTCCACGACGAGCTTGAACAGGAACCGGTCGCGCTGTGCTTCGGGGAGTTGGTAGACGCCCTCGCTCTCGATCGGGTTCTGGGTGGCCATGACCAGGAACGGTGACGGCATGGGGAACGTCTGTCCGCCGATCGAGACATGCCCTTCGGCCATGACCTCCAGCAGCGCCGACTGGACCTTGGCGGGGGCGCGGTTGATCTCGTCGGCCAGCACGAAATTGGCCAGGATCGGTCCGAGCTCCACCTCGAACTCCTCGCGGCCCTGCCGGTAGATCCGGGTGCCGACGATGTCGGCGGGCACCAGGTCCGGGGTGAACTGGAGGCGCCGGAAGGACCCGCCCACCACCGTGGCGAAGGTCTCCACCGTCAGGGTCTTAGCCACGCCCGGCACACCTTCGAGAAGGATGTGTCCGCGGGAGAGCAGACCGACGAGGATCATCTCGATGAGCCGGTCCTGGCCCACCACGACCTTCTTGACCTCGTAGACCGCCCGCTCGAGCAGCCGCGCGTCCTCGGCCGCGGAGGCCGCGGATCCGGCGGGAGGCTCGCCCTGGGACGTCAACTGGTCGGGGTGGGTATCGCTCACCGCGGCGGGCTCCTTCGCGTGATCGGATGTTCCGGTCGCCCGGGGCGCTGCCGTCGGGCGGACATGGGGACGACCCTACCGGGATGCGCCTGCCACCGACCGGTCACCGTCGCCCGGCGGGAGCGTCACCGCGGTACGGCGTCAGACCAGTCGGACGGCCATCGGGCTGATGCCGGCCATACGGACGGGTGAGATCTTGACGACGTCGCCGGACTGCGGTGCCTCGACCATCTTCCCGTCGCCGAGGTAGAGGGCGACGTGCCCGGGCCAGAACAGCATGTCGCCGCGCTTGCGATCGGCCACGGGAACCTGCGGTCCCGCGGTGTACTGGTAGCCGGTGTAGTGCGGCAGCGCCTTCCCGACACCTGCGAACGCGTAGATCATCAGTCCGGAGCAGTCGAAGCCGACCTTGTTGTAGTCCCCGTGACTGTCCGCCACGCCGCCGTCGCGGATGCCCTTGGTGGGGCCGTTGGCGTCGCCGCCGCCCCAGGCGTAGGTCACGCCGAGCTGTGACAGCGCACGGTTGACGACGGTCTCCACGCGGGCCGAGCTCGACGGTGTGCCGGCGTCGACGCCGCCATTGCCCTGGCCCGGCCTGGTCGGGGCGGCCGGACCGTCGGCGAGTGAGCCGAAGTCGGCCGCGCTGATAGCGTCGGCGACCTGCTGGACGATGGCCTCGGTGTCGCCGTTGATGCCGGCGTCCACGGCTGCCCCGACACTGCCGGCGTCGATCGCCCCGCCCGCAGCACGGGTGAGCTCATCCGAGGACCCGCCGGCGAACTGCCGGATGGCGCCGAGATCGAGGTGGGAGGGCAGGGCAAAGGCGATGTCAGCCGCCTGCCGGCCGGCTTCGGGCTGGTCGGCGAGCGCACGGACGGCATGTTCGCGCATCGCGGTCTCGTCGACGGTGACCTCGTTCGCGCCGCCTGTGGCGGGCCCCGCCGGGGACGCCCCGGCGGCGGCGAGTGCGGTCTGCTGTTCTTCGAGGTCGCGGGTGAGCTGCTCGACCTCCGATTCGAGGGTGGTGACCTCGCTCGAGACCGACGTGACCTGGGCCGCTGCGCCGTCACGGCGAGCCGAGGCGTCGTCGTATCGCTGCGCTGCCGCCTCCCGGGCGCCGAGCGCTTCACTCTCCCTGCGGGCGGCCTCATCGGCGGCGGCGACCATGTCGCCCACCACGCTCCGCTGATCGGCTGCTGCCCGCTGCAGGTACTCCTGGCGGAGGCCGGCGTCGGCCGGGTCGCCGGGGTCGAGTAGCGCTGATGCGGCGCCAGGGGCGGTGCCCTGGCGGTGCAGGAGCCGCGAGTAGTCGTCCAGGGTTCCGCGCGCCGACTCGACACCCGACTCGGCCTTCTCGCGTTCGGTCACGGTGCGGTCGGCATCCGCGATGGCGCGATCGAGTTCGACGCGGGCCATCTGCAGATCGACCAGCGATTTGTTGACGTCCTCGCGCGCGACGGCGATCCCCTCGCGTTTCGCATCGAGACGAGCTGTGGCGTCGGCGACCGCACGGATCAGACCACTGATGTCACCCGGGGCGACCCGGGTGGCTTCCTGGGCGGTGGCGACAGGTCCCTGGACGACGGCGGTGCCGGTCGCCAGGACGAGAGCCGCGGCGACGGCGGCGCGCCCGGGCGCACGGCCGGGGCTTCTACGGTTGCGCACCCCACGGGTGCGCCGCGACGAATGGTCGGGCTCCACGTTTCACCTTCCGCTGACCGCACCGGGGTGCGGCGTCTCGCGCGGCCCGTTCGACGGGTCGCGTGCCCGAGTCGGTGGAGGACGTCCCGTGATGCCTTCCCCTGCGCCACTGGAGTCACAACCGGCTCGGTAGAACCTATGGTTCCTTAAGCACCGTAGGTCACAGCGAGCACATGTGAAACATCAGGCGGCAAAATACACTGCTGTAACTTGAAAAACCGGTTTCGCGGCGGCGTGTCGCCGTGGATGTGGTACCGATGGCCTCGCCTCCGATGGCGGGCGAGACGCGGCGGGGCGGCGGTGGAGCGGCCGGTCGTGAACGCGGAGGTGAGACGTGCTCCGGGTGGGTCAGCGGCGTCGGCGGCGCAGGACCGTGGCGAACGCGATCACGGCCACGATGGCAAGGACGAGGGTGATCGCGGTGAGTGCACCCCAGGGCGGGGCGGGGGCGGCGACTTTGTGGGCGAAGACCGATGCCGAGGCGACCGGATCGAACTCCTCCCATGCGTCGTCCTGCCCTGCCTCGAGGCGGTGGCGCGGGATCGTGTCGCTGGAACTGCCCACGAATGCCGGCGTCCGGACGAAGATGGTGCCCTCGAACTCCTCGTTGAGGAACGCCGCCAGATCCCTGGCGTCGGTGTATACGGCGGCGGGCGCCTCGGTGTAGACGACCTTCAGGTCGAGGCCGCGCTCGGCCGCGTCGTCCACCACGGTGCGGAGCCCGTCGACGAACGGCTCCGGCGCGGCCACCCCGTCGTCCGCGAGGTCGGCGACGACGGCCTGGTAGTCGAGCCAGTACGGGACCTCGCCCAACTGCAACGACAACAGGGGCTCGTCCACATAGGCGAGGGTCGTCACGGCGTCATCGGGGTCGTCCACGTCGGACATGGTGCCACCTCGTCGTCGTCGTCCGGGAGAGCACGCGCCGAACGGCGTCAGATCCGGTACCGCTCCCCACGTTCGGGCGTGCCGGGCGCTAAACAGGACGGGCGTACTGCTAAATTGGTGGTCGCAGACCGGGCAGAGGGTCCACAATGGATCCTGTGTCCGACCCGGCGTCGCCCGAAGTACGACACAGGCGACACCGGGAGGGATGACTAACCGACATTCACACCACGAGTGGAGCTGACGTGACAGCAAGCATTGACAGCTTTGGCGCCAAGGGGACCCTTGAGGTCGGCGGCGAGGCCTACGAGATCTACCGCCTCTCGGCGGTCGAGGGAGCCGAGAAGCTCCCCTATTCCCTCAAGGTACTGACGGAGAACCTCCTTCGTACCGAGGACGGCGCCAACGTCACCAAGGCGCACATCGAGGCGCTCGCCGGCTGGGATCCGAGCGCCGAACCCGACACGGAGATCCAGTTCACGCCGGCGCGCGTGATCATGCAGGACTTCACCGGCGTGCCGTGCATCGTCGACCTGGCCACCATGCGTGAGGCCGTCGAGACCCTCGGTGGCGACCCGAACAAGGTCAACCCGCTGGCGCCCGCCGAGATGGTCATCGACCACTCGGTGATCATCGAGTCGTTCGGCGGACCGAACTCCTTCGAGAAGAACGTCGAGATCGAGTACCAGCGCAACGAGGAGCGGTACCAGTTCCTGCGATGGGGCCAGGGCGCCTTCGACGACTTCAAGGTCGTCCCCCCGGGGACCGGCATCGTCCACCAGGTCAACATCGAGTACCTCGCCCGCTCGGTTATGGTGCGGGGCGGCCAGGCGTACCCGGACACCTGTGTCGGCACCGACTCGCACACGACCATGGAGAACGGGCTCGGCGTGCTCGGCTGGGGCGTCGGCGGCATCGAGGCCGAGGCCGCCATGCTGGGCCAGCCCATCTCGATGCTCATCCCGCGCGTCGTGGGCTTCAAGCTCACCGGCTCGATCAAGCCGGGCGTCACCGCGACCGACGTGGTGCTCACCATCACCGAGATGCTGCGCAAGCACGGTGTGGTGGGCAAGTTCGTGGAGTTCTACGGTGCGGGTGTCGCGGCCGTGCCGCTCGCCAACCGCGCCACCATCGGCAACATGAGCCCGGAGTTCGGTTCGACCTGTGCCATGTTCCCGATCGACGGCGAGACCATCGACTACCTGCGCCTGACCGGTCGCGACGAGGAGCAGCTCGCCCTCGTGGAGGCCTATGCCAAGGAGCAGGGCATGTGGCTCGACCCCGAGGGCACCGAGCCGGTGTTCTCCGAGTACCTCGAGCTGGACCTGGGCGAGGTCGTGCCGTCCATCGCCGGCCCCAAGCGCCCGCAGGACCGCATCGAGCTGTCCGACTCCAAGAGCGCGTTCCGCAAGGACATCCACAACTACGTCCACAGCGGCAGCGGGAACGACGACGTCCGCGACATGGTCGCCGAGGGCGGGGCCACCCCGCCCGTCCCCCACGGCGCCAAGCTGTCCTTCGCGGACGACGGTTCCGTGCGAGCCGACGCCTCCGTCGGGTCCGACGGCCGCCCCTCGCTGCCCGTGCCGGTCACGGTCGACGGCGGCAATGAGATGATCCTGGACCACGGCATCGTCACGATCGCCTCGATCACCTCGTGCACCAACACCTCCAACCCGTCGGTCATGATCGGCGCCGGTCTCCTCGCGCGCAAGGCCCACGAGAAGGGCCTCACCGCCAAGCCGTGGGTCAAGACGTCCATGGCCCCGGGCTCGCAGGTCGTCACCGAGTACTACGAGCGCGCCGGCCTGTGGCCCGACCTCGAGGCGCTCGGCTTCTACCTGGTCGGCTACGGCTGCACCACCTGCATCGGCAACTCGGGCCCGCTGCCGGAGGAGATCTCGTCGGCGATCCAGGAATACGACCTCACCGCCACCGCGGTGCTGTCCGGTAACCGCAACTTCGAGGGCCGGATCAACCAGGACGTCAAGATGAACTACCTGGCGTCCCCGCCCCTGGTCATCGCGTACGCGATCGCCGGCACGATGGACTTCGACTTCGAGGCCGACGCCCTGGGCAACGACAAGGACGGCAACCCCGTCTACCTCAAGGACATCTGGCCCTCCTCCGAGGAGATCGAGTCGACCATCAAGGCCTCCATCTCCTCCAAGGAGTACACGGAGAAGTACGCCGACGTGTTCGCCGGTGACGAGCGCTGGCGTGGCCTGAGCACTCCGGACGGCAAGACCTTCGAGTGGGACGACAAGTCGACCTACGTGCGCAAGGCCCCGTTCTTCGACGGCATGGAGATGGAGCCGGACCCGGTCTCGGACATCAAGGGCGCACGCGTCCTGGCCAAGCTCGGCGACTCGGTCACCACCGACCACATCTCGCCGGCCTCGACCATCAAGCCGGGTACCCCGGCTGCGCAGTACCTCGACGCGAACGGCGTGGAGCGGAAGGACTACAACTCCTTCGGTTCGCGTCGTGGCAACCACGAGGTCATGATCCGCGGTACCTTCGCCAACATCCGTCTGCAGAACCAGCTGCTGGACGGTGTGTCGGGCGGCTACACCCGGGACTTCACCCAGGAGGGCTCGCCGCAGGCGTTCATCTACGATGCCGCCCAGAACTACGCGGCGCAGGACATCCCGCTCGTCGTGCTCGGCGGCAAGGAGTACGGCACCGGTTCGTCCCGTGACTGGGCCGCCAAGGGCACCCGTCTGCTCGGCGTGCGTGCCGTGATCACCGAGTCGTTCGAGCGTATCCACCGCTCCAACCTCATCGGCATGGGCGTCATCCCGCTGCAGTTCCCCGAGGGCGAGTCGCACGAGACCCTCGGCCTCGACGGCACCGAGTCGTTCGACATCTCGGGCATCGAGGAGCTGAACAACGGCACCACGCCCGAGACGGTCAAGGTCGTCGCCACCAAGCAGGACGGCGGAACCGTCGAGTTCGACGCCAAGGTGCGCATCGACACCCCGGGCGAGGCGGACTACTACCGCAACGGCGGCATCCTGCAGTACGTGCTGCGCAACATGATCAAGGGCTGATCCCCTCTCACATCGACGGCGGTGTGTGGTCGACCTGCTCGATGCGGGGCGACTGCGCACCGCCGCGGTGTATCTGAAGGAAGGTGACTGACATTGCCCAGGGTCAGCCAGGACCACATCGACGCACGACGTCGCCAGATCCTGTCCGGGGCGCGCGGGTGCTTTGCGGAGTACGGGTTCGAGGGTGCCACCGTGCGCCGGCTGGAGGAGGCCACCGGGATGAGCCGGGGCGCGATCTTCCACCACTTCGACGACAAGGACGCGCTCTTCCTCGCGCTGGCGGACGACGACGCCGCGGCGATGGCCGCCACCGTCGCCGAGCAGGGGCTGGTCCAGGTGATGCGGGAGATCCTCACCGACCCGCTGGAGTTCTCCTGGCTGGGCACCCGGCTGGAGATCGCCCGGCGGATCCGCACCGACCCCGAGTTCCGCGAGCGCTGGACGGACCGTCAGGCGGAGGTCGATGCCGCGATCGTCGCCCGGCTCCGAGAGCAGAAGGCCTCGGGCCGTATGCGCACCGATATCCCCGCCGACGTGCTGCGGGTCTATCTCGACATCGTGTTGGACGGCCTCATCACCCACCTGGCCACCGGGCGCGGCACCGACCATGTGGCCGAGATGCTGGATCTGGTGGAGGCGTCGCTCCGTGTCACCCGCGACTGAGCGGTCGGCGTAGGTTGGGGTGCATGAGCACCACGGAGTCGCAGATCCCCACCATCCTCCTCGACGACGGGCGCGCGATCCCGCAGTTGGGGTTCGGCACGTTCCAGGTCCCGCCCGAGGACACGGAGAGGGTGGTGTCCCACGCGCTCGAGGCCGGGTACCGGCACCTCGACACCGCGCAGATGTACGGCAACGAGGAGGGAGTGGGGCGCGCTATCGCGGCCTCGGGGCTGGAGCGCGGGGATCTGTGGGTCACGACCAAGCTCAACAACCCGTTCCACGAGAGAAATGCCGCGCGCGGGGCCACCGAACGTTCTCTGGAGGCCCTCGGCGGTCGCATCGACCTGTACCTGGTGCACTGGCCGCTGGCCATGCACGGGGATGTCGCCCGGGTCTGGGAGGTCATGGAGGAGATCAGGGCCGACCTTCCCGTCGACTCGGTCGGTGTCTCCAACTTCACGGACGCGAACCTCGCAAGGCTGGCGGAGGCCGGCCTGAGTACGCCGGTCGTCGACCAGATCGAGTCCAACCCCTACTTCGTCAACGACGAGCTGCGGGAATCCTGCGCCGCCCGCGGGATCGCGGTGGAGGCCTGGAGCCCGCTGGCCCAGGGCACGGTGTTCGGTGATCCCCAGCTCGAGGCGCTGGCACGACAAGTCGGTCGCAGCGTCTCACAGGTGGTCCTGCGCTGGACCGTGCAGCGCGGTGACATCGTCTTTCCCAAGTCCTCTGATCCGGCACGGATGCGCGAGAACCTCGAGGTGTTCGATTTCGAGCTGACCGAGGAACAGATGGCCTCGATCTCGTCGTTGCACAACGGGTCCCGATCGGGCCCGGACCCGGACTCCTTCGACTGGCGCGGCTGAGCCCGGCGAGGGGTGACGAATCGCGCTCGCCGGGGCCGCGGAGCGGCCTAGAGTCATGCCATGCCCACCTCCGATGCGGGCGCGCCCGGCCACGCGCCGCCGGACCGCTCCACGACCGCGCCCGTGCTGGCCGCCTACGCGGCGGGCAGCCTGGGCACCGGGGCGTTCGGCACGCTGCCCGGGCTGGTGTTGGCGTACTACCTCACCGATTCGATCGGGGTCGCCGCGGCGCTGGCCTCGGTTCTGGTGCTGGTTCCCAAGCTGATCGACGTTCTGGCGTACCCGCTCATCGGCGCGCTCTCCGATCGGGCCTCGCACCGCACCGGTTTCCGCACGGGGCTGATGCTGTTCGGGGCACTGGCGCTACCGCTGCTGTTCATCGCCACGTTCTCGGCGCCGGCGGACTGGAGCACGGGTGCCGCCGGCCTGTGGGTGATGGGTTTCTTTCTCGCGGCATCGCTGGCGTACTCGTGCTTCCAGGTGCCGTATCTGGCGCTGCCGGCCGAACTGACCGACGACTCCGCCCGTCGCGTGACGCTGCTGGCCTGGCGTGTGGCCGTGCTGGCGGCGGCGATCCTCGTCTCCGGCGGAGGCGGCCCGGCACTGAGGGACGCCGCGGGTGGTGGCGCGCGCGGATATGTGGTGATGGCGATCGGTGTCGCCGCCCTGATGTTGCTCGGGATGCTGTGGTCCACGTTCGTCGCAGGTCGCCGCACGATCATGCGTGCCGACGCCCCCGCCCGGAATCTCGCCTTCGCCTATCGTGACGGGATCGACGCGCTGCGGGTGACCCGGCCGTTCCGACTGCTGGTCGCGGTGTTCTGCCTGCAGGCGGTGGCCACGGCGGTGATGCTCGCAGGTGGGCAGTACGTGGCCACGTATGTACTCGGAGACGAGTCCGCGCTGACGGGTCTGTTCCTGGCGCTGGTCGGTCCCGCGCTGGTGGTGATGCCCTTGTGGACCCGTCTGGCACACGCGCGGGGGAAGGTGCGGGCGCTCGCAGCGTCGACCGGACTGTTCACCGTGGCCGCGCTGTTGTTGATCCCCGCCGGGATCGCGCCCGGGGCGTGGGTGCACGTTCCGGTGGCGCTGGCGGGAGTCGCCTACGCGGGGATGCAGGCCCTACCGATGTCGATGCTGCCCGACGCGACCGACCTCGACCGTGCGTTGGGTGGTCGGCGACGAAGTGGCGCCATGAGCGGACTGTGGACCGCATCCGAGACCGGATCGATGGCACTGGGCCCGGTTCTCGTACTCGCATTGCTGGCAGTCGGTGGCTTCCGTTCCGGCGGGGTGGACGAACAGCCGGGGTCGGCGGTCTGGGCGATAGTGCTCGCCTTCTCGCTGGTTCCCGCGTTGCTGGCGGGTGCGAGCCTGCTGATGATCCGTGCGCTGGGTAACTCCTACCCCCGATGGACGGAGAGAGCATGAGTTCAGATTCCCTGACCACCCGGGTCATCGACCGCGGCGAACACGCGCTGGCGCGACTGGCGGCCTTTCGGGAGCAGGATCCACCGACCACCGGCGGGCGGGTTCTCTCCTACGTATACGACTCGGGTCTGCCGGAGTTGGACGACCTCGCGATCCGGGCCGCGCGCCTGGCTCACGGCGTGAACGGGCTGGACCCCACTGTCTTCGCATCGGTCGCGCACATCCACAAAGGGATCGTCGCGCGAATCCGAGAGCTTCTCAACGGCGATGACGGAGTCTTCGGCACGGTGACCTCGGGAGGGACCGAGAGTTGCCTCCTGGCGTGCCTCGCTGCCCGCGAGGTCATGGGCCGTGCCCCCGGGGACGGTGGGACGATCGTCGCGCCGGTGAGCGTGCATGCCGCATTCAGGAAGGCCGCGCACCTGCTGGGCCTGCGATTCAAAGGCGTCGAGGTGGACCCGCGCAGTGGCCGAGCCGCGGCAGCGAACCTCCTCGCGGCCGTCGACGAGGACACGGTGCTCGTCGTGTGCTCGGCTCCCGCCTATCCCAGCGGCGTGATCGATCCCGTCGCGGAGGTGGCGGCCGGACTCGAGGCAGCCCATGACGCCCGGATCGGTCTGCACGTGGACGCGTGCCTCGGCGGCCTGGTGCTCCCCCACTGGCCGGCCCCGCCTGGACGGACGGCGCCGGCGTGGGATCTACGTCTGAAGAGGGTCACCAGCATCTCTGCGGACCTGCACAAGTACGGGTTCGCACCCAAGGGAAGCTCGGTGCTGTTGTCCCGGGGAAGGGCACGGCACCGTGCCTCGTGGTTCGCCACCGTCGACTGGCCGGGGTACCCGGTCGTCAACCCCACCCTGGCCGGGTCCAAGCCTCTCGAACCCGCGGCGGCGGCGTGGGTCGTGATGGAGGCACTCGGCGAGGAGGGGCAGTGCGAACTGGTGGCGCGCACGGCCCGGGCCACCGATGAACTCCTGGAAGGGCTGGGCGCCATCGAGGGGCTGGCCATCCTGGATCGCGACCCCGGTCCGATCATCGCGGTCGCGATCGACGAATCGGTTCCCGACGATCGACGCGTTCATCCTCACCTGTGGGCGGACGCGTGCGGGCGTCTCGGCATAGCCGTGCAGGCGCAACCGGCGTTCCGTCAGGAGCGGGGCACGTTGCCGTCGTCGTCGCACCTGACCATCACCCCCGTGACCCACCGGATGGTCGAGGAGATCCTCCGGGTCGCGGTCGCGGCGGCGGACGACGTCCGCGGCCTGGCGGCCCCCACCCCACCGCCGGGGTTGGCCGGCGTCCTGGACGCCCTCGAATCCGGGGACCTCTCCTCGGCGGACGTGCTCGCACTGCCCGAGGACGACGTCCACGCGATGATCGTCGATGTTCTGACCGGTGACGACGATGACGAGGCCGGGATGGCGACACTGATCGCCGCGATCGAGCGCCTCCCTGACGAGGTCGGGTCGCGGCTCGTCCGCGCCTATCTCGCGGCTGTCACGGAGACGTGACAATGCGACCCGCGCATCGCGGAGGAGGGCTCGACGGCCGGTTCAGTGATGGCCGAACAAGGCGAGGGCGAGCAGGATCAGACCGACGATCACCATGATCACCACCGCGACGAGCCGCGAATCCCACGCCAGCATCCGGTCGTACGTCGCCGTGACCTTCCGCGTGGCGGCGGGGAAACGCGACCACACCCAGGCCAAGAGGACGAAAGGTGCGATCAGCGACATGAGGAAGACGGCGTAGACAAGGAGTCTGAGCACGGGATCGGAGCTGACGCTCTCGACTGCCCGCCCGACCAGATAGGCGATCGGCAGGGTGGTGAACCCCACCACAGACGAGGTGGCTCCGAGAACGAACAAGCTGGTGGCCTTGGAGTTCTTATGAGAATCGGGAGCCGGGTGGGGCGTCGGACCGGACGCTCCCGCGGCGCCGTCGCGAGCTGTCGGGGCAGAGGCAGGGGCGGGCGCCAGACGAGCCCATACGGCGATCGCACCCGCGGCAACCAGAACGATCACGCCGACGACCAGGTCGACCGCCCGATCCTCCACCACGTCGTCCGCACGATGCTGGACCCGCGAGACCAGGTTCGCGGGATTGAAACCGTGGACGACCAACACCAGAACCGTCGCCCCGGTCATCACCCCGGCAAGCAGCGCGGCGAGTCCGGACCGGACACCCCGGCCACGCGCCAGCGTGTCGGCGGTGGCCCCGTAGAGCACCGGATTCATACCCAGGGCGAGTCCCAGACCGACGAGCGTCGGTACAGCGGCGAACCAGGTCGTCACGTGCGTCATCTGCGCTCGCTCCCTTCAGGGGCGGTTGACACTCAAGGCGGAAGTGGACCCGCCGGTTCACAGTTAACCTAAGCGCATCAAACCCCACGTCGAGAGGTCGGCAATGCGCGTACTCGTCACCAGCTCCAGGAACACCTTCGCCCTGGACATCATCCGCAAGCTCGGAAGTCGTGGCCACACGGTCGTGGCCGCGGACACCTACGGCGGTGCGTCGGGCAGCCACTCGAAGTACCTCGCGGGTCATGCGGTGACGGCCTCTCCCCGATACGACACCGATCAGTTCATCGCGGATGTGAACAAGATCGTCGCGGAGTACGACATCGATCTGATCATCCCGACGTTCGAAGAGGCGTTCTACCTCGCCGCCCGGGCGGCGGACCTGCCCGAGAGCGTGACACTGTTCGCCGGGAAGTTCGCGAAGCTCGCACGACTGCACGACAAGGCCAGTTTCCAGCGACTGGTGGAGGAAGCGGGTGTGCCGATCCCCGAGACGATCGTAGCGACGGATCACGACTCGCTGACGGCCGCCATCGCCAAATATCCCCGCTACTTCGCCCGGGCGGCGTTCTCACGTGGCGGTGTCGCCCTCCTGACGAACACCGGGCCGCTGGCCGGGAAGATGACCGTGGAGGAGTGCCACCCGACCGAGGATCAGCCCTGGCTGGTCCAGCCGTTCGTGGACGGCCCGATGGTCTGCACCTACAGCACCGTCGTCAACGGCCGGGTGACCTCGCAGTGCACCTATCGGGCGCCGGAACAGTGGGCGCACAGTACCGGGATCGCGTTCCTGGCCGTGGACAGCACCGACACCCTCGATTACACGCAGCGCATCATCGACGCGCTCGATCCGACTTTCACGGGTCAGCTCTCGTTCGACTTCGTGGACAACGACGGTCAGCTCTACGCGATCGAATGCAACCCCCGTCCGACCAACGGCGTGATCCTCCTGGAAGCGGACCAGTTGGAGCAGACACTCACCGGAGAGAATGCGGAGACGTTCGTCGTCGAGCCCGGCGTGGAGCGCCAGATCAGCCTGGCAGTGCTCGCCGATGCGTTCGCCGAGCCGCTCAAGCACCTGCCGATCTCGCTACACGACCTGACCCACGTGAAGAACGTGGGCGCCGGGTGGCACGACTCCATCGCGATGATGTGGAGCCCCGCCACCCTCGTCCACGGCGCCAAGCTCAGTCGCGGCCAGCACGAGGCCGTGCTCGAGGCGTTGGGCGACGACATCGTGTGGAACGGTGAGCCGATCAGCGGGATGACCGACGAGGACGCGGCCCTGCTCGAGGACGTTCACGAACAGAGGGTCTGACGATCTCCTCGATTCCTGCCACGGTCATCCCCCACCGAGGATCGGTGCGGGGATGACCGTGCGGAGCGGCTTTCTGCGCGCGTTGACAGCGCGAACTACGGGCCTCGACCGGGTCAGACGCCCGGCGGACGAGAACGGCCCCGCCTTCGATCTGGCCTATGTCCGAGTCGGTCCGCGGAACGGAGCGCCCCCGCTGGTCGTGGTGCCCGGAGGGCCCGGGCTCGGATCGGTGGTGCCCTACCGGTCGTTCCGACGGCGGGCCGCGAGCCTCGGACATGACGTGATCATGATCGAGCACCGCGGTGTCGGACTGTCCCGGGTCGACCCCACCGGCCGGGACCTGCCGATGTCGGCGATGTGGATCCGGGCGGTCGTCGACGACATCGCCGCCGTCCTGGATCGCGAGTCGGTTGAGTCGGCGCTGCTGGTCGGGTCGTCCTACGGCAGCTACCTCGCGTCGAGCTTCGGTGCGCTGCACCCCGATCGTGTTGCCGGCATGGTGTTGGATTCGGCATTGCAGTCAGCGGCGGACATCGACGTCGAGCGGAGAGCGGTCAGATCGCTGTTCTGGGACGCCGACACCGACATCGCCGCGGACATCCGGCGGCTGCACGCCGACGGGGTGGGCGGGCGCGAGCTCCTCGACGTCTCCCGCGCCGCATACGAACTCGGCGGGCCGGACCTATTGGGCCCGCTGCTCCGTTCGCAGGTTCGTCGTCGCAGCGGTGTGGCGTGGCGGACTGTGGAAGCCTACGCCTCCCGGGGCGAGTCGATCGTCCACGTCCCCGGTGTCTACGAGTTCGACCTCGTCGGGGCGATCGGGTTCCGCGAACTGGGGTACGGGGCCGAGGCGGACGGACTGCCGCTGGATCCGGCGCTCACCTACGCGCTGCTCGCGCCAAGGTTCCCGACCTTCGAGGCGGAGCCTCTGAACCTGCAGTCCGCAGCCACCGGATTCACCTGGCCGATAGTGCTTCTCACCGGTGATCGGGACCTGCGCACTCCTCCCGCGATCGCCGAGCGGGTGGCGTCGGCAGCCCCGGACACGACGCTGGTTCACATCGAGAACGGCCACAGCGCGCTGGAGACCCACCCCGAGGCCTTGCTCGCGGTGGCCGGGTCGCTGGCCGCAGGGACACACACGCAGCTTGAGCAGCAGGCGCGGACTTTGAACCGGCTCCCTCGCCGGGGGCTCGCCGCACGATCTCCGGCGCTTCTCGCAGCAATGGTCCGGGCAGGCTTGTGAGACGGTGGCTTGATCACATCGCCGGCGGCCCGCGCCGAGCTGGCCAGCGCATACCCGCCGGCCGGATCGCGGTGACCGGGCTAGCTGTGATGTCCAGGGAGGTTGGTCAGTCGGGTGACCGGTGGCTGGCCTCCGAGGGCGGAGTGGGCTCGGTGGTGATTGTAGAAGTGCAGCCAGGACGGTAGTCGTGAGTTGCGGGCTTCGGTGGAGTCGTAGAAGCGGGCGTAGGCCCAGCCGTCGCCGAGGGTGCGGTGGAATCGCTCGATCTTGCCGTTGGTCTGGGGCCGGTAGGGCCGGGTGCGCTTGTGGGTGATTCCTAGGTTCGTGCAGGCCTTGCGCCAATCATGAGAAATGTAGGCCGAGCCGTTGTCGGAGAGCACCCGCTCTACGGTGACGCCTCGGTTGGCGAACCAGGCCACCGCGCGTTCAAGGACGCCGACGGCCGTGGCGCCTTTTTCGTCGGTGTGGATCTCGGCGTAGGCCACGCGGGAGTAGTCGTCGATGACGGTGTGCACGTATGCGGTCCCGATTTTGGGCCTGTATTGACGTCCTCGTTCGCCGGTGCGGTGGGCCGTGGCTCTGGCGTTCTTTCCGCCCTGTGGCCGGCCGACGAAGCGGTGGCCGCCACCGTCGGGAATGTTGGCGAACTTGGTGACATCGACATGGATCAGTGAGCCGGGCCGCTGGTGTTCGTAGCGGCGCAGGGGTTCACCGGTGACCCGGTCGATTCGCGAGAGTCGGTTGATCCGGCAGCGCACGAGTACCGCGTGCACGGTCGAGGCCGGGATGCCGAGCCGGCCGCCGATCTGGATCGGACCGAGTCGGTTTCGCCAGCGCAGTCGCACGATCTTGCGCACCAACTCAGGGCGGGTGCGGTTCGGACTCGTGCGGGGCTTGGAGCTGCGGTCGGCCATGCCAGCTGGGCCTTCGGACCGGTATCGGTCAGCCCATTTCTTAGCCGTGCGGGGCGCGACCATGAACATTTTTGCTGCCGCGGCGTAGGTCCATTTGTCGTCGACGATCAGCTTTGCCAACCGCAAACGGGTACGCGGGGTCAAGGTCGCGTTAGCGTGGGACACGAAGGCCTCCTGGTTTGTGAAGCGAAGAACTAGACAGCTCCACTTCACAACCGGAGGCCTTCACCTGTCAGCCGAACTCACCAACCCGAGTCGGGACAACCTCCCTGGACATCACAGCTAGAAGGCGTAACGCCCCCGGACGTGATGTCCGGGGGCGCGCGACGCTTGAGACGTTCGCGGTGTCAGACGAACACCGCGATGATCACGTTGAGGATGCCGAGAAGGCCCGCAGACATCGCCAGAGTGCCGGTGCTGCCCGGAGCCTTGGCCTCCTTCTTGGTGCCGACGATGGCGAGCACCAGGATGACGATCGCGATGACCAGCTTGATGCCGATCTTCATGTGATTGATGTCGGCATCGTTCATCTCGTTCAGGCCCACGAGGATGAGGCCGGTGACGACCTGAAGGATGGAGCCGTGGAGAATTGCCTTGTTGACCGCGGGCGCCTTCATCGTGGCCATCCAGCCACCGATGATGCCGGCGAGACCGACGAAGTGAAGGATGAGAACTATCTTGATGGCGATGTCCATATAGCGGATTGTCTCAGGCTAGGTCAGCATCTCCTCTGGTAAGGGTCACCTTACGGTGTGGTGTCCGTCGCGCGCGTCGCTGGGGAGTGCCGCCACCGGCCGGTGGGAGTCGCTCACGACGTGCTGGTTCACCGAGCCGAGGAGCAGCCCCTTAACGACGCCACCGCCGCAGCTGACCACCGATTAACGACTGACTCTGCGGTCGCCCGGATCCCCCGTCGTCACTTTCGTAGGCCGCCGCGGGCTCTCCCACTCGGGATCGAGGCCAGGACTGAGTACGGAGAGTCGACCCACTGGTTCGACTACAATTCGGCGCCCATTGATCACGCCAGTTCGACGATCTCCGTAAACTCCTGGGCTTCACACGTTCTCGATGCCGTGGGGCAGGGTGGTGACCCGTTCCGCTCGAGCGCCCCGGTAACGCTCGGGTCGAGGTCGCCGTCAGAACTGTCCGCCTTCGATCTCCTGCCGGCTGGGGGGATCATCCGAGTCCCAGATCTGAGAGTAGATTTCCGAAACCAGAGGCCAGAGCTCTCGGATGCCGGTTTCGAGTGAGTCGATGAGGTCAATCCCCGGGCCGAACGCAACTATCTCGTGAGGAATGATGCGCCCGGCGGCGTCACTTCGCTGGAGTGGATCGGGGAACCGTACGGCGATCGCATCTGTGGAGCGATGGAACGCCTTCGCTGAATCGGTGTCGCCATCGAACGCCCGCTCATACGCGGCCAGTGGGTCACCGAGGCCTGCACCAAGCAGAAAGCGGAAACCCCAGTTCACACCTCGGGTGGCCCAGATCAATCCCGGGGCGCCCTCCGAGTGAGTCGTCACTTGCGGAACAGCGCCACGTTGTCGGTGACGGACTGCTCCAAGTCGAGCTTGAACTGTGTGAGCATCGCGCGAAGATGGTCTTGCTTGGCTCGAGCCTCTGTGTTGACTTCCTTGAGTTTGGGCCCCGCGGCGGCTACGGCGGCGGCGAGGATCGGCGTCAAGTGGATGAAGACCCCGACAGCCTTGTTGGTCTTGGCAACGTTCTTGAACAGCTTCTCCACTGTCTTGAACTTCAAACCGAGGAGGGCGGCTGCGATCACGTCGGCGCCATCGGCCAGTTTGTCCACGACTTTAAGGGGGATGTCGAATTGCTGTTGCCACTGGACTCGGCGCTCCAACGGAAGAATCGATGCCAGCGGCAGGATCAAGTCCACGCCCACGCGCTGGGTCAGATCGATCTCGGACGGTTCAGACCCTCCCGGTTTCGTTTGGAATTTGGCAGACGAGAGGAGGAGGAAGTCCTCGCCGAGCGAGAGAGCCTCGGGCGTGTCGAGAAGGCCGGCGATCGTGTCGCGGAGGCTGTTGATCTCTCCCGCGGATTTCAGGATGAGGAGGTCTCGAAATTTCTCGACTGTCCAGTCGGGCAGGAGATCGGACTTGGACAATGCAAGGACCCATATCCGCGGGAACTCGACGAGTGGTCCGTCGGTAGCGAGCAGGTCGTCTTTGATTCGAAGGAGGTTCTGGCGGTAGTTGGCGAAGAGTGAGGTGAGGTAACGCTCTTCCTCGCCACGGTGATCGAGCAGCTTCTGCCCATCCACGAGGATTAGGGCCACGTCCGACTTGAGTAGGTTCTTCCATGTCTCGAGACGGCGCTGCTTCTCTTCCTCGCCGTCCGCGTCGCACTCGAACCATTCGCCTGGGTAGTCGTGCCACATGAGGCGCAATTCGTCGAACGGGCGCTTTGTGGACTCCTTCAGCCCGGTGGTCTTGAGCTTCACCGCGAATTGGTAGGTGGTGCCGCTGAATCGGTTTGTAATAGGCGTAGCTGCATTGTCTCGCAAGCCCAGATAAGTCTGGAGTAGACGGCCACCTTGACCGGCTTGGAGTGCCACAAGATCCCAGAGGTCGTTCTGGTACGCACTCTCCTGGGTGGGACCATAAAACGAGGACACCAACACCGTCTTGCCGGAGCCGGATTCTCCGAACACCGCGATGTTCTGCTCCTGGACCTTAGGGAAATTCGCCATGGCGGCAGCGTAGAGGACCCACCGCTCACCGCATCTGCAAAGGTGGGAATCGTCCCGCGACTAGGATCTGGCAAGTGGCCAGACCTTCCGCACACGCGGGAGACGCTAGTCATCTTCACCCGATCCGCGCCGAGGAGACCCGCTCACCGTGCTTCAGAACTCCCCCCGCTGGAAAGAGGTCTCCCGCTCGGCCTTCGAGCACGAGAAGCAGGGCCTGGCGTTGCTCGCCAACGCGGTGCCGGACTCGGAGCCGTACCGGGTGTGGGCCAACTTCGAGTTCCAGGACTCCCACGGCCAGTGGCACGAGGTTGACGCGCTGGTGGTGGGCCAGTCACGCATCCACCTGCTCGAGCTGAAGTCGTACCACGGGCGGATCGGCGGCGACGAGCACCGCTGGGTGACTGACCGCAATGGCCGCGTGGACACCATGCGCTCACCGATGGTGGCCACGCGTCGCAAGGCGCAGCGGTTCAAGTCGAAGCTCGAGCAGGAGATCAGCCGGATCGCGCGCGATCAGCAGGAGGACCCGCACATCCGACAGGTCGCCGCCGCGGTCGGTCGCCTGCCGTGGATCCAGGAGGCGGTGTTCCTTCACGATCCCGGGGTCGTCTCGCACTTGCCGGCGGACGGGGCACACAACATCTTCGGGGTGGACCCGGCGGACTTCCCCGGCCGGGAGGTCCGGACCAACCTGCAGCCGATCGCCGACCGGATCCAGGAGCCGGTGGGGCGCGAGCGCATTAGCGAAGCGATGAGCATGCTCATCGCCCTGGCAATGCGCAGAATCGCGGGTATCACCGTCCGCGACCACCTGGCGGGGTCGTACCTCCTGCACGACCGCATCGACTCCCCCGATCCGCGCTTCCACGAGTGGGAGGGTGAGCACCGCGAGACCCACGAGCCCATCCGGGCGCGCGTGCTCAACGTCGAGGCGGCCGCCACCGAGGGCGAGCGAATGCGCATGCGCCGGACGCTGCGCCGGGAGTACGAGTTGCTGTCCGGCCTGGGCAACGAGCACATCGTGGCCCCCCGCTCGATGGAGACGCTGCGCGGAACCTCGGACGAGGTGGTCATCTACCCAGCGCTGCCGGACCACCGCCCGCTGGACGTCGCGCTGCCGGGGGCCAAGCTCTCGGCGCGGGAGCGGGTGGAGATCGTCCGCCAGGTGGCGGACGCGCTGCTCTACGCCCACCGGCATCAGGTGGCGCACCGAGGGCTCGATCCCACCACGGTGCTGCTCAACACCGAGCTGCTCTCCACCCGGCCCGTGGACGGGTACGGACGCATCGAGGTGAAGGTCGACGGTTGGTCCGGGGCGGGCGCGGCCGAGGCCTCGGGAACTGTCCTGGGGGCCACAGGCTCGGCAACGTCGGTGCCGGGCGACGAGCTCGCGGGCCGCGTCTACCTCGCACCGGAGGCGGCGGGCGTCTACACGCCGGACCGAATGGCGGCCGATCTGTTCTCCCTCGGTGCGCTGGCCTACTACGTCCTCACCGGCGGCCAGGCCCCGGCCACGGACCGCTCCTCGCTGCTCGACCGGCTGGAGCGCGACCGCGGCCTGGACATGTCGGCGGTGACGAGCGAGTTCGATCAGGGCCTGCGCGCGCTCGTCATGGACGCCACTTCGGCGACGGTCGACACGCGCAACACCAAGTTCGGGGTCTCGGATTCCACACAGGGACTCTCCCCGGTGATCGGCTTCGAGCGGCGCCTGGCAGAGGCCGCACGACCGGCCACTCCGCAGCCCGCCGCCGAGCAGATGGACGCGCTGCGCCCGATGATCGACGGAGTGCTCGAGGGCCGGTTCGTCATCAAGAAGGTCCTGGGCTCGGGGTCCACGGCGGTGGGCCTGCAGGTGGAGGATCTGACCGACGATTCCGGTCCGCCCACCAAGGTCCTCAAGGTGGCGCGGGACGAGCGCGCCGCGGAGCGCTTGGCCGCGGAGTCGGAGGTCTTGCGCTCGCTCGGCCAGGGGCTGCCGGCCAAGTACTCCTCTCTGTTCGTAGCGCTGCTCGAGGGCCCGATGGTCGTCCATGACCGGCGCACGTGCCTGGTGCTCACGGACTGCGGGGAGGTCTCACTGGCTAGCATGCTGCAGCTCGGCCGGATCTCCCAGGACCGGTTCTGGAAGTTCGCCATCAACCTGGCGGACATGCTTGTCGCTCTGGAGGCGGCGGGGGTCGCGCACCGGGACATCAAACCCGCCAACCTCGGGATCGTGGGGCGCGGGCGCGGCCAGCACCTGGCCCTGTTCGACTTCTCCGCCTCCCGCGAGTCCCTGCAGCACACCCAGGTGGGTACGGGCGTGTACCGCGATCCGTTCCTGGGCCGGCGGTCGAGGCAGATCGCCGACTCCTCGGCCGAGCGTTATTCGGCCGGCGTGGTGTTGTTCGAGATGGCGACTGGTGAGACTCCGACGTATGGGGACGGGGTGAGCGAGCCCTCTCTTACCGACGGTCACGTGGTGATCCCGGCGGAGGTGATGCCGCCCGAGTGGAGCCAGGACGTGGTGGAGCAGATGACGGGGATCTTCACCCGTCTGCTCGATGGGGACAGCGGGGCGCGGTTCGGCTCGGCGCAGGAGTTCCGCGAGGCGCTCGCGGCCGTCGCGGCGTCGGTCAACGCGGGTGACGGGGGGACGACGACGAGGGAGCCGGTCACTCCCCGCGATACCCCCACTCCCGTGACAGCCGTCGCTCTCCCGACGTTGGCGGAGCTGGCGGAGGAACTCCTGCGAGCTGCGGGTGGTTCGCGCACCTCCGATTACCGGCTCGTGCGGACGATCCTCGGGCGGGGTGAGGGCGCGCCGGAGGATCCGTTCCAGGCCATGTCGCGGTATGCGGAGCCACTGCGGCTCAGTGCCGGCAGGATCCCGCAGCTCACCGGCAAGTTCCCGGCACTGTGGCAATCCTCCCCGGTGCTCACCGCGGCATTCGAGGAGATCCGGGCCGCCACCCGACGGGAGATCGTGCGCCGTGGCGGGGTGGCGAGTATCCGGCAGATCGCCGGGGCGATGGAGCAGAGTTTCCCCGTGGAGCGGGGGCACCGCGATTCCGAGCGCCTGCGCTTGGGCGTGCTGCGGATGTTTGACCTGGGCCTGCACCGCGCTGACGCCGCTGGCGGGTCCGAAGTGGAGCTGTTGCGCCGCGGTCGCTCCGCCCGGGTGATCGGGATGAGCGTGCACCCCGAGTGGGCGCGTCCCCTGGTGGCCGAACTTAACCGTGCGGCGCACGATCTGCTCGCCGAGCCGGGAGTGCGGCACGTTCCGGCGGACCTCGTTCACGCGGAGCTGAGTCAGGCGGCCCGGTCGGTGCTCTCGGACGCCGCCGACGCGGAGTCTCGAATCGATCCCCTCACGCTGGCGGAGCTGGCGGTGGCCGGCGACGACGAGTTGGCGCTTACCGCCACGGGCGACCTGTACTCCACCGCGATGGAGCTGCCCGAGCTGCTCGCGTTGACGCTGCCGCGGGCGGCCAGCCAGTTCGACCTGGGCCTGCTCAAGGACCTCATTCGCGCCCGCTTCCCGGAGCTTCGCACCCGGGAGCCGAGGCGTGAGGACGTGGAGGCGGTGCTGGCCGAGCACATGCCGGGGATGGGGTGGGACCCGCAGCACCGGGATTTCCGCTACCCGCAGCAGGCGACCGGCCTGAGCATGGTGCACACCCGGACTCCGTCCGCGTTGGTCACCGACCGCTCCGCGACCGAGGATCCTCTGATCGAGCAACTGGCGCGCGCGGCCTCGAGCCCGGGGTTCGTGTCCGTCTCGGTTCCCTACGGCCGTGGAGACGAGGTAGCGGGCAAGCTGGCCGAGCGACTGGGCGCCGAGGTGGTGGACCTATCCGCCGAGGTTCTCGCCAGCGTGGACTCTCTGCTCGAGACCAGCGGCCAGCTGGACAAGCGCGGGGATTTCCTGCGGTTGCCGCCCGAGCAGGTGCGCGGCGTCATGGAGGCCAACGTCACGACCGTCCTCGACAACGTCGATGCCACGGACGGCGCAGCGTTGGTCCTCACGGAAGCTTCGCTGCTCGCCGAGTACTCACAGCTATCCCAGCTCGGGCGGTGGACGGATCTCACCGCTCCCCCGTGCCGGCCGGTGGTGTTGGTGACGGGCCGCGCCAAGGACGCCCCGGGCCAGCCAGACCAGGTGGATGGACGCCCACTCCCGATCACCAGCGACTCGCAGCTGGTGAGCGTGTAAGCAAGGATCTATTTCCGCTTGCCCAGCGAAGGTGCTCCGCCGGACCGCACGTCGAGTACCCCCACTACGTTGTCCGGGCCACGCCTGATCTGGCGACGTCGCTCCAGGTACGCATCCAGTAGGAAGGCCAGCTCGAGCTCGGACGGCGCGGACTTCCGGCGACGCATCGCTATGGCGCCCTGAAGCTCCTTGAGGCCTTCTTTTCGGAGACGGGCCCTTTTTCTGGCGCGCGCGTCGTAGCGCACTCCCTGATTGATGAGGAAGTTGATGTCCGCGTCGCATTCGGCGATAGCGTTCCGGACGCCTTTCGCGGTCGGGTCGCTGCAATGCTTCAAGAGCTTCCGGACCCTGATCCTGGCGGCCTCGATGCGGCCGCGTTCTTTCGCGGGGAGCGACTGCAGACGTTTCGTATCGGCTGCGGAGTCGGGAACCACCGAGATGCGCCCGCCGGCCTTCGGAGAGCCCTTTCCCGTCCCGCCGGCCGCCGCGGCCTGGCGATCTCGGGCCTCACGGACCGACCTCTTGATTGCCTTCTTGCTCTTCTGAGCGACCGCGCATTTGGCCACGAGCGCTCGGATTCGCGAACTGTCTGCGGGGACGCCGTCCTCGATGAGAGTAGCGATCCGGGCATCGATCGCGGCGATGGCGCGTTGGCGCTCCTCGTCGGTGTTCATGTCGGAAACACTATCCGGGTCTCGCCGCTCTCACGTGCTTCGTAGGATAGTGTAGGGACTCGCAACGCGCGGGTCCGTGTGTGTGAAAGGCCAGGTGCCAGGTGGCGGGTAGGCGGCGGAAGTCGGCGGAGCAGCAGACGCTCACGGATGCGTTGCAGCCAATGGTCCGGGATCTCGTCGACGATATGCGTGCTCGACTCGCTGCCGATAAGGACAAGACGGCGGAGTGGAAGACCACCCACGCGGCGCTCAAGGAATCCCAGCGCACCGGTGCCACGTGGGCAGACTGGCAGGAAGATCAGCTGACCCAGGCGGCGGTCGGGTGGGTGCTCACGAGTGTCTTCGTGCGGTTCTGCGAGGATAACGACCTGCTGGGGGCGCACCAACGCTGGATCAGCGGTCCGGATGCGGACGGGCGTCGGCGGGCGGTGGATGAGCAGGACCGATTCTTCTCGGCGAACCTAGATCAGAGCTTCCGTGGCTATCTGCGTCATGCGTTCTCCCAACTCGAGCGCTCCCCTGCGGCGGCACCCTTGGTGGGCGAGCACGCCGGAATTCACATCGCCGAGCCGAGTGACGACGCTGCGCAGCGTCTGGTGGAGTTCTGGCGGCAGCCCGATGCCGAGAATGCGACTGTCTGGTCCCTGCGCGATCTGGCATTGGATACGCGTTTCCTGGGCGACATGTATCAGGACTTGTCGGAGTACGCCAAGAAGAAGTACGCGCTACTGCAGACACCGGAATTCGTCGAGGAGTTCATCCTCGATCGCACGCTGACCCCGGCGCTGAAGGAGCGCTCACCCAGGCTTCCGTCGGTCGATGCAGAGGGTCGGACGGGGCCCGTGGACTTCAAAATCATCGATCCCACTTGCGGATCGGGGCACTTCCTCCTCGGTGCATTCGGGCGGATGCTCGCTTACTGGAGGGCCGAGGCTCCCGGGATGGAGCAAACCGAACAAGTACGTCTGGCGCTGTCCTCCATTCATGGGGTGGACATCAACCCGTTCGCGGTGGCGATCGCCCAATTCCGGCTCATGGTGGCAGCACTCCGAGCGACCGGCGGGTCGAGTCTGCTCAATGTGCCCGAACTGCCGCTGCAGGTGTATGCGGGTGACTCGCTGTTGTGGAGCGAGGATTCGGCCGGGCAATCCGGATTCGACTACGGCGATCTCACCGTCGATCCGGACGCCCTCGCCAGCGGCACCCACTTGACCACCGAGGACGTGGCGGCGCTGCGGCGGACGCTGGCGCGGGATCAGTACGACGTAGTGGTGGGCAATCCGCCGTACATCACGGTGAAGGACAAGGTCCTCAATCAGCGGTATCGGGAGCTGTACGGATACTGCAAGGGCACGTACGCGCTAACGGTGCCGTTTATGGAGCAGTTCCACTCGTTGGCCAAATCGGGCACTCTCGATCCATCTCGGGCGGGGTGGATCGGGCAGATCACGTCGAACTCATTCATGGCGCGCGAGTTCGGTGTGCCGCTTATCGAAGAGTTCTTCCCGCGGGTTGATCTTCTCGAAGTGATTGATACCTCTGGCGCGTACATCCCTGGGCATGGCACCCCGACGGTGACGCTCGTGTCGCGGAATCGCCGGCCGAACGCGGCAACCGTCCGCGCTGTACTAGGTATTCAGGGAGAGCCTGGGGCTCCCGAAGATCCGGCACAGGGCCTGGTGTGGCGCAGCATCGTCGGACACGTTGATTCTCCGCACTTTGAAGACCAGTGGATTAGCGTGGACAACTTGCCGCGTGACACGCTCTCGTCGCATCCTTGGTCCCTAGCGGGAGGGTATGCCCCAACTGTTTCTCGAAAGCTACAGGCGAGTTCGAGGGCCCTCTCGGTAATTAGTGATCAGATTGGTTGCACGGCAATTCCTGGGGAGGAAGAGGCGTTTTCGGCGGACCTTTCCTATATGAAGCGGAATTCGATAAGCCATTATCGGCAAATGGTGGATGGCTTTGAGGTTAGGGACTTCATTGCCTCTCCTGCCAGATTTGCCGTCTTTCCATATGACGACAACTTTAGGCACCTCGAAGATCTCGCAATAAAGCAGATACTGTGGCCTTCAAGGAGAATTCTGCAACGACGAAAGAGATTCGGAACTCCAGTCGAAGAACTGACAAACATCTACTGGTGGGAATTTCGTGAATTGTATCCCGCAAAACTTCGCGGGGTCTACAGGATTTGTTTTTCAGAAATTGCTACACATAACCACTTCGTGTTGGATCGTGGTGGGGAGGTGTTCAAGCAGACCGCCCCGGTGATCAAGTTGCAGGAGGGGGCGAGCGAGGACGAGCATCTCGAGTTGTTGGGGGTGTTAAACTCGTCGACGGCCTGCTTCTGGCTCAAGCAGAACAGCCATGGAAAAGGCAATGGCGGAGTTAATGAGGGTTACCGGGGGGACTCCTGGGAGGAGTTCTACCAATTTACGAGCACGACGCTGAAAGACTTTCCGCTTCCCGCGGGTTCAACGCTGGAGCGTGCTCGGCGCATCGATCAGCTTGCGCAGGAGTTGGCGGCGGTCGAGCCCGCTGCGCTTCTCGAGGGGGCAGCACCGTCGGCTGAGCTGTTCGCCCGCGGCGAGGTGGAGTGGGAACGAATTCGTGGGCTGATGATCGCGGAGCAGGAGGAGCTCGACTGGCAGGTGTACCACCTGTATGGGTTCACCGACTCCGACCTGTCGCTGCCGTTGGGTGAAGTCCCAGAGTTGAAGCTGGGCGAGAGGGCCTTCGAGATCGCCCTAGCTCGCAGGGTGCAGGCCAGCGAGGCCGAGACGGCGTGGTTCGAGCGCCACCGCTCGACGCCGGTCATCGAGATCCCGGAGCACCTGCCGTCCGGGTATCGGGACGCGGTGCAGCGGCGCCTGGACCTGATCGCCGAGGATCGTTCGCTGGAACTGCTGGAGCGTCCCGAGTACAAGCGGCGCTGGTCTTCCGTGCCGTGGGCCGACCGGGTCCGATCGGCACTCGAGTCCTGGATCTTGGACAGGCTGGAGAACCCGGAGCTGTGGAAGGACCCCAACGGGTATCCGCAGCCTCAATCGGTGCGTCAGCTGGCCGCGAAGGTCGACACCGATCCGAGGCTGAGCGGTGTGGCCGAGGCGCTGGAGCTGTGGTCGGCCAAGAGGCAGGCCGGCGTGCTCACCAACCTGGTGGCGCTGTTGGCGGACGAGGCCGTGCCGTACCTGGCCACGCTCCGGCTCAAGGACTCGGGCTTGCGCAAGTTTGCCGAATGGCAGGTCACCTGGGACGCCCAGCGCGCCGAGGACCGCGGTGAGATCACGACCGCGCAGGTTCCGGTGCCACCCAAGTACACCTCCGCAGACTTTCGCAAAGCTTCCTACTGGCAGGCTCGCGGCAAGCTCGACGTGCCCAAGGAACGGTTCATCGCCTACCCCGGTGCCTCGGGTCCGAACGACCCCACCGCGATGCTGGGCTGGGCCGGCTGGGACCACGCCGAACAGGGCATCGCCCTGGTGTCGCTGTACGACGATCGCAAAGATGACACCGACCCCGCCCAGCTCATCCCGCTCGTCGCCGGGCTGGCCGAGCTTATGCCGTGGATCCGCCAGTGGCACTCGGGCATGGACGCCCACTCCGGAATCGACTGGGCCGACTATCTCGGCGGACAGCTCACATCGCTCGCAGAGCGCACCGGCGTCGCGATTGCCGACCTGCCCGACTGGCGCCCCGCACCCGCGACCCGCGGCCGCAGGCGCGTCGCAGCCGCAGCTACTACACCCGGTTTCGACAATTAGAAAGCGCAGTCACAGGAGGGGCGAGTCTGTGGTGGCAGGGTCGAGCCTTACGGGAACGGACCGTTCTCCTAATTGCTTTCACTTTGAGTGTCGATTGCGGCGACGGCGCGTTGGCGCTCCTCGTCGGTGTTCATGTCGGAAACACTATCCGGGTCTCGCCGCTCTCACGTGCTTCGTAGGATGGTGTAGGGACTCGCAACGCGCGGGTCCGTGTGTGTGAAAGGCCAGGTGCCAGGTGGCGGGTAAGCGGCGGAAGTCGGCGGAGCAGCAGACGCTCACGGACGCGTTGCAGCCGGTGGTGCGGGAGCTTGTCGACGACATGCGTATTCGCCTCGCGGCTGACCTGGACAAAATGGCGGAGTGGAAGACCACTCACGCGGCGCTCAAGGAATCCCAGCGCACGGGCGCCACGTGGGCCGATTGGCAGGAAGATCAGCTGACCCAGGCGGCGGTCGGGTGGGTGCTCACGAGTGTCTTCGTGCGGTTCTGCGAGGATAACGACCTGCTGGGGGCGCACCAACGCTGGATCAGCGGTCCGGATGCGGACGGGCGTCGGCGGGCGGTGGATGAGCAGGACCGATTCTTCTCGGCGAACCTAGATCAGAGCTTCCGTGGCTATCTGCGTCATGCGTTCTCCCAGCTGGAGCGCTCCCCTGCGGCGGCACCCTTGGTGGGCGAGCACGCCGGAATTCACATCGCCGAGCCGAGTGACGACGCTGCGCAGCGTCTGGTGGAGTTCTGGCGGCAGCCCGATGCCGAGAATGCGACTGTCTGGTCCCTGCGCGATCTGGCATTGGATACGCGTTTCCTGGGCGACATGTATCAGGACTTGTCGGAGTACGCCAAGAAGAAGTACGCGCTACTGCAGACACCGGAATTCGTCGAGGAGTTCATCCTCGATCGCACGCTGACCCCGGCGCTGAAGGAGCGCTCCCCTCGTCTTCCATCGGTCGATGCAGAGGGTCGGACGGGGCCCGTGGACTTCAAGATCATTGATCCCACCTGCGGTTCGGGTCACTTCCTTCTCGGAGCATTCGGGCGGATGCTCGATTACTGGAGGGCCAAGGCTCCCGGGATGGAGCCGACCGAGCAGGTCCGCTTGGCGTTGTCCTCCATTCATGGGGTGGACATCAACCCGTTCGCGGTGGCGATCGCCCAGTTCCGGCTCATGGTGGCAGCACTCCGAGCGACCGGCGGGTCGAGTCTGCTCAATGTGCCCGAGCTACCGCTGCAGGTGTACGCGGGTGACTCGCTGCTGTGGAGCGAGGACTCGGCCGGGCAGTCCGGGTTCGATTACGGCGATCTCACCGTCGATCCGGATGCGCTCGCCAGCGGATTCCACTTGTCCACGGAGGACGTCGCGGCGCTGCGCCGAACGTTAGCGCGAGACCAGTACGACGTGGTGGTGGGCAACCCGCCGTATATCCAGGCAAAAGACAGGACGCTTAACCAGCGCTACCGGGAGCTGTACGGCTACTGTAAGGGTAAGTACGCCCTGACGGTGCCGTTCATGGAGCAGTTCCATTCACTCGCCAAGTCCGGCACTGCTGACCCCTCTCGGGCTGGGTGGGTAGGGCAGATCACGTCGAACTCGTTCATGGCGCGCGAGTTCGGCGTTCCGCTCATCGAGGAGTTCTTCCCGCGAGTCGATCTGCTCGAAGTGATCGACACCTCCGGCGCATACATCCCGGGGCACGGCACGCCGACGGTGACGTTGGTGTCGCGGAGCCGGCGACCGCAGGCGAACACGGTGCGTACGGTCCTCGGCATTCAGGGCGAGCCAGGCGCACCTGAAGATCCCGCGAAGGGATTGGTGTGGCGCAGTATTGTTCGTTACATCGACGATCCTTGTCATGAAGATCCGTGGATTTCAGTCGTGGACACTCCGCGGATGTCGCTGGAAGGTCACCCGTGGTCCCTGCAAGGCGGAGCTGCACCAGCGGCATCAAGGCAGATTAGCGGGAACTCGATTCGGGATCTGGGGGAAGTCACTGAGTCGATCGGAATTCTTGCAGTAACAGGAGAAGACGACGCATTTACGCTGGGGGATGTGGCAGCTCTAAAGATCTCGCGAACCGATATATTCCGTGACTTCGCCACTGGTGATGTCGTCCGGGAATGGTCGGCTACGACGAGCTCTAAGGTGGTATTTCCATACCGCAATGATGACCTGCAAGCGCACCTAGCCCCAGAACTCGAATCGCACTATTGGATGCGACGTGCACATCTGAACTCGCGCATCTACTTCGGCCAAACTAATGTCGAGCGTGGACTGGAATGGTTCGAATACGCATTTCTTATGAAGCAGCGTTGCCGAGCGGCGAATCTCATTGCGTTTGCGTTTGTGGCGACGCATAACCATTTTGTGTTGGATCGCGGCGGAAAGGTGTTCAACCGTTCGGCGCCGGTGATCAAGTTGCAGGAGGGGGCGAGCGAGGACGAGCACCTCGAACTGTTGGGCGTGCTGAACTCGTCGACGGCGTGCTTCTGGCTCAAGCAGAACAGCCACAACAAAGGAAGCACGGTCGACAACAAAGGCGCCCGGACCACTCTGGTGCCGTGGGAAAACTTCTACGAGTTCACCGGGACGACGCTGAAGGACTTCCCGCTTCCGGCCGGCTCGGCGATGGAGCGTGCTCGGCGCATTGATCAGCTGGCCCAAGAGTTGGTGGCGGTAGAGCCTGCTGCGCTTCTCGAGGGGGCGGCTCCGTCGGCAGAGTTGTTCGCCCTCGGCGAGGCGGAATGGGACCGCATCCGGGGGCTAATGATCGGCGAGCAGGAGGAACTCGACTGGCAGGTGTACCACCTGTATGGGTTCACCGACTCCGACCTGTCGCTCCCGGTCGGTGAGGTGCCCGGGATAGCTCTGGGCGAGCGCGCGTTTGAGATCGCGTTGGCACGCCGGGTACAGGCAGGCGAGGCCGAGACGGCGTGGTTCGACCGTCACCGCTCGACCCCGGTCATCGAGATCCCGGAGCACCTTCCGAGCGAGTACCGCGACGCGGTACAGCGACGCCTGGACCTGATTAGCGAGGACCGTTCGTTGGAGCTGCTCGAGCGTCCCGAGTACAAGCGGCGCTGGGCCTCCGTGCCGTGGTCCGACCGGGTCCGGTCGGCACTCGAGTCGTGGATCTTGGACCGACTCGAGACCCCCGAGCTGTGGAAGGACCCCAACGGGTATCCGCAGCCGCAGTCGGTCCGTCAGCTGGCCGCAAAGGTAGAGACCGCTCCGCAGTTGGAAGGTGTGGCCGACGCCTTGGAGCTATGGTCGACCAAGCGGCAGGCAGGCGTCCTCACCAACCTCGTGGCGCTCTTGCAGGACGAGGCAGTGCCGTACCTGGCCGCGCTCCGGCTCAAAGACTCGGGCTTGCGTAAGTTCGCCGAATGGCAGGCCACCTGGGACGCCCAACGCGCCGAGGACCGCGGCGAGATCACGACCGCCCAAGTGCCTGTTCCGCCCAAGTACACCTCCGCGGACTTCCGCAAGACCTCGTACTGGCAGGCTCGCGGCAAACTCGACGTGCCCAAGGAACGGTTCATCGCCTACCCCGGCGCCTCCGGTCCGGACGATCCTACTGCGATGCTGGGCTGGGCCGGCTGGGACCACGCCGAGCAAGGCATCGCCCTGGTGTCGCTGTACGACGATCGCAAGGACGACACCGGCCCCGCTCAGCTCGTTCCGCTCGTCGCCGGGCTGGCCGAGCTCATGCCGTGGATCCGCCAGTGGCACTCCGGCATGGACGCACACTCCGGAATCGACTGGGCCGACTATCTCGGCGGACAGCTCACCTCGCTCGCCGAGCGTTCCGACGTCGCGATCGCCGACCTGTCCGCCTGGCGTCCCGCCCCAGCGACCCGCGGCCGCAAGCGCGTCGCAGCCGCAGCTACTACACCCGATAAGGAAAGCTAGAGGCCATGGCCTTCACCCCTCCCGGCGCGACGGCAGGGTCGGGCACCAGCCCCACCCTGCGTGACGTCTTCTCGATCCCCGAGCACTCGGGAACCTCGACGTTCGTCCTCCAACTCTCCGACGCCGTCACCAGGGACGAACTCGGCACCACCCTGGCCGAGTACGTGGTGACCCCGTCCATCGGCGACGCCTTCGACGAGGCGCTCGCCCTGGTCGACAGCGCCCTGGCCACCGGAGAGAACAAGGGGGCCTTCCTCAAGGGCTCCTTCGGCTCCGGCAAGTCGCACTTCATGGCGGTGCTGCTCGCCCTTCTCACCGGGGACCCTCGCGCCCGCGCCATTGCCGAACTCCAGCAGCACATCGCCGACCACCCGCGGGCCACGTCGAGCAAGATCCTCGCGCTGCCCTTCCACTTCCTGGGCTCGAACTCCATCGAGGACACCCTCTTCTCGGCCTATCTTGAGCACCTGAACCGGCTCCACCCGGGAGTCACCCCGCCGGTACTCCACATGGCCGACGGGTTGCTCGAGAACGCCGAACAGATGCGTGCCGAGGTCGGCGACGAGAGGTTCTTCGCCCGCCTGGCCACTGCCACCACCGGACCCGGGGGCGTCACGTCGTCGTCGTCATCCACCCCCGGCGGCCTCGACCTGGCCGCGCTCGGCGGCGCCACCGCCACCACCTGGGACCGCGACTCCTACGACCGCGCCCGACACCCCGCCGCGTCCCGCGCCGAGCGGGACGCGCTGGTCTCCGCGCTCGGCCAGACGTGGATCACCTCCGCCCACACCAACACCGACTGGCTGCACCTTCCCGAGGGGCTGTCCGCCATCGCCGCGCACGCCAAGACCCTCGGCTACGAGGCCGTGGTCCTGCTGCTCGACGAGCTAATCCTGTGGCTCACCTTCCACTTCTCCAACCGCGAGTTCTTCGGCCGCGAGATCCAGAAGCTCACCGGGTTCGTCGAATCCGATCAGGGGCGCATGGCCGTGCCGGTCGTCAGCTTCATCGCCCGCCAGCACGACCTCAAGGCGTGGAAGGACTCCTCGATCGAGGCCGGCGAGGCCACCAAGATCCGCGAGCAGGCCATCGCTCACCAGGAGGGTCGATTCTCCGGCATCGCGCTCGGCTCAGCCAACCTGCCGCAGATCGCCCACCGGCGGCTCCTCACCCCGAAGAACGCCGCGGCGGTTGAGGCGCTCGAGGCCTCGTTCCAGCGCCTGCACCTGTCCCCGGCCGTCAAGCCCGTCCTGCTGGACAAGGTCAACACCGACGACCAGCACCGCGGAGCCACCGAGGAACAGTTCCGGCTCACCTACCCCTTCAGTCCGGTCCTCATCGACACCCTCGTCCACCTGTCCACCGCCATGCAGCGCGACCGCACTGCGCTCAAGGTGATGGAATCGATGCTCGTCGACCTCGCCGACACCATGACCGTCGACCAGGTGATCCCCGTCGGCGAGGTGTTCGACTACATCATCGACGGGACGCAGAAGGGCGGTACCGACGAGGCGGTGGCTGCCCGATTCCGCACCGCGCGCTCGCTGTGGCAGGACAAGCTCCGTCCTGCCGTTCTGGCCCAGTTCCCCGACGCCGACCCGAGCGTGCGGGACCTGGACCAGCCCAAGGGCGTGCGGGCCCAGCTCCGGCTGGCCAAGACGCTGTTGCTCTCTGCTCTCGCGCCCGAGGTGCCCGGGCTCAAAGCACTCACCGCCAGCAGGTTGGCGCACCTCAACCACGGGGAGCTCGTCTCGATCGTCGCGTCGGACGCGCCCACGCGCGCGCTCGCCTCGGTCCGGGAGTGGAACACCTCGGTTCCCGAGATCACCGTGGGCACGGACAGCCACGATCCGCTGATCTCCATCACGCTCGAAGAATTGCCCTTCGACGAGATCCTTGAACGCGCCCGCGGCGAGGACACCTTCTCCAGGCGCCGCGAACGGCTGCGCTCGATGCTGCAGGAAGAGTTCGGGATCGCCGCCATCGATCCGCAGGCCGACGGTGCGCGCTCCACCCGGATCACCTGGCGTGGCACGAACCGGACCGTCGAGATCGTCTTTGGCAACGTCCGCGACTCCGGCTCCGTGCCGGACACGCTGCTGGCCCCTGTCGAACCCGGGGCCCTGCGGGTAATCGTGGACCTGCCGTTCGACGAGGAGGGTCACGGAGTCTCCGAGGACCACGCCCGCCTCGATCGCCTGCGCACCGACGGGCACGACTACTTCACGCTCGCCTGGCTGCCCGCGTTCCTGGACCGCAAGCAGATGGATGATCTGGGCAAGCTCGTCACCATGGACTGGGTCCTGCAGTCCGAGAAATGGCTCAGCTACACCAGCTACCTCGCCGACGGCGACCGCGAACGGGTTCGCCAGGTAATGATGACCCAGCGGAACCAGCTCGCCGGGCAGCTCGCCGCCATCCTGCGCAAGATGTACGGCATCGCCGAGGGAGCGGTGTTCCCCGATGGGCAGCCGCCCGTGCGCTCGCTGAGCTCGTCCGTGGTGGTGCAGCGGCCCGTCGGCGCCTCGCTGCGCGAGGCCGCGCGGAGGCTCTACGACCAGGCCTTCGACCAGCGTTATCCCGATCACCCGCGGTTCGACACCACCAGCGCGCTCACGCAGAAGGACTTCGCGGTCTCGCTCGACGTGCTGCGCCGGTCCGACGCCCGCGAGGACGGCCGCGCCGCGTTTGTGGCCGCCGAGCGCAAGTCCGTCCAGCTCGTACTGAGCGGTCTCCGGGTGGCTGACGTCCACGAGTCGCACCTCGTGTTCCCCAGCGCCACCTTTGCCAGTTTCGCTGGGCAGATCGACCGCGCGCTCGCCGAGGCGGAGAAATCCGGGCAGGCCGACAGCGTGCTCACGGTCGCTCAGGTCGTGGCCGCCGTCGAGAAGCTCATGCCGCAAGCCGGGCTCAACCGCGACTGCACGACGCTGCTCGCGGCGGCGTGGGCCGAGTCACGCGACCGCAGTTGGTTCACCTACGGAACCCCTGTCGCAGCTCCGGCCTTCAAGGACATCCAGCAGTCGCACCAGCTGCGCGAGCCCGTACTGCCCGAACAGGGCGAGTGGGATCGCGCCGTCCAGGCTGCCCAGCACCTCTTTGGCATTCCCGAGAGAGGTCACCTCTCCCCCACCAACCTCACCCACCTGGTGGGCGAGGTGGCGAGCAAGGCCGACGAGTTCAAGCGGTCCAGCGAGGATCTGGTCGAGCAGCTGTCGAAGCTCGAGCAGCGACTGGGCCGAAGCGCCGACGGGCGGCGACTCCAGCTCGCTCGCCGGCAGACCGAGTTGCTGCAGACGCTGGTGCGCAAGAGGCAGCACCACGGTGAGATCGTGGCCGCACTTGCCGGCGCCGGTGAGGGGACCGGAACCTACCTCGGTGCCACCACCAACGAGGCGAGCCTGTCCATCACGAGTGCCGAGGATGTGGCCGCCGTGGCGCGCAACCTCGGCCCGAACCTCGAGACGTTGATCGGTGGCCGTGCCAAGCAGGGCGCCCTCGGGGGTGAGGCCACGCAGATCGTGAAGGACCTGGACAACGGGGTCGACACCCACGAGTTCGTCCAGCATCTGGTCACGTCTGTTCAGAAGTTTGAGAAGCGCGCGCAGGACTGGATCAACAAGGCAATCGTCGGTCCGCCCCCGATCCCGACCCCGACCCCGCCGGTTTCGCCGCCCCCGCCCCCCACCACGCCGCCGTCTGGGGTGGTGATCACGGGGTCTGGTCCAAGCCGTACCGTCGAGGCGCACGGCAGCCAAGTTGAAGAGGCGATCCACACCGCCCTCGCTGATCTTGGGCGGAGCTACGGAACGGGCACCCGCTTCCGGATCGAGATCACCGCCGAGGAGCCCGAGACGTGACCCCGGCCAGCGCCGGGTTTGCGGGGAGCGTCACCTCGTCGTCGTCCCTCGGTACGGCGACCGCCGCCGACCTCATTCCACTCCTCCACGGCCTATACCGGGACAAGCAGCACAAGCGCGGTTTGCTGGTGATGCACGCCCGCCCCGAATGGGACGGCACCGAGCTGCGCGTCGATGACCTCACCGTGCCGGTCCACTGCTGCCGGACTGTGCTGGAGATCCGGGACGTGGTGCGGCACCGCAAGGATCCCGAGGTGCCGTGGCGCGTCGTGCTCACCGACCTCCCCGTGGAGCAGATTCCCCAGGGAGTTAAGGAGCATTTCCAACCGCTCGGGCGCATGCGGGAGCTCGACCCCGTGGGCACCCTGCTCGGGATGTTCTCCGCCGACCGGACCGACGGCCGCATCCCCCGAGGGCGGGACGACGTCCGGGGGCTCACGACCGCGCTGGCCGACCACCGCGACACCCTCGCCCCCACCCCGACTCCGGTCCTCACCGCCGACCACCTCTACGGGGCCATCAGCACGCTCGTGCTGGGGCTGGAACCGGATTACCGGCTCGCGGACCTCCTAGCCTGGAGCGCCACCCCCGACGCCCACGCCGCGTGGGACGAGCTGGCCTCGCGGCTCACGTCTAACGTTCGCGCGGGGCTCATCACGTGGCTGTGCCGCACGTTCACGCTGACGGGCCCCGGGATCCGCAGCCTGTGGGCCAAGAACGGGCCGCGGGCGCTCCTGCCCGCCGGCCTGGCAGCGGAGACCCTCCGCACGCCCGACTGGCAGGACACACCCACCGAACTCACCGGAGCGCGGGCCCTGTTCAGCCACCACATCGGCGCCACCCTCGGCGACCAGTCTCTGCGCGAATGGGGGTCCGCCGCTGCCAAGGCCGTCCGCATCTCACTCGATAACGGGCAGCCGCTCACCGCCGTACTCGGCGAGGCCCATCGGTTGATCAGCGGATTCGAGCAGAATGGCGGCGCCTCGCTCCTCGCCGGATCCACAGTCCTGCCCGGCGCCTTCCAACGACGCCTCGACGTGTACGCCCGCGGCCTGGCCACCGCCCTCGACGGAGGGAGCGAGACCGCGTTGCTGCGGGGGCTCGGGGCGCTGCGGGCGCACGTCGAAGCCGAGCGCTCCCGTCCCGACGACCTCGAGACCGCCGCCGCGCTGGTCCGGCTCCACCGGTGGAACCGGGCCGAGGCCGCCGCCGTGGCCGACCGGCTGCGTTCCGCCGGTCACGTCGAGGCGATGCGCGCGTACGTCGACGAACTGAGCTGGGTGGACAGGGCCGTCAACTCCGCCTGGCGCGGCTTCACCGCCGACCCCAAGCCCGCGATCGGGCAGTCTGCGGCGGACCCCGACGCGCTCGGTCGCCGCGTCCTCGACCGAACCCTCGCCGTACGACGCGACATCGACCGGACCTTCGCTGCGCTCGTCGGTGCGCGACTTGCCGACCGCTCCACCGCCGGCGACGCCCTGCTTATGGAGGACGTGCTGGACAGGGTCGTCGCGCCCCTGCGTAAGTCCGGGCCAGTCGAATCCGGTCAACGGAGTCAGCGGGCGCTGCTCGTGGTGGTGATCGATGGCCTTTCCGTGGCCGCCGCGCACGGGCTTCTCGAGGACGTGGCCGCACGTCACGCCACCGTCTGGCAGCGGCTCGACCTGGCCTCCCTCGGACTCGATGTGGCCGCCTCCGCCCTGCCGTCGGTGACCACCGCGTCCCGGACCTCGCTGCTCAGGGGAGAGCTGGCCCTCGGCGGGCAGCAGGAGGAGCGGACCGGGTTCGCCGCCCTGTTCCCCGCCCACCCCTCGGTCAGCGACGGGCCGCTGTTCCACAAGGCAGACCTCGACGCGAGCATCGGCGATACCGTCCGCAGCGCCATCTACGACACCAAGCACGTCCCCGTGGTGGGCGCGGTGCTCAACACCGTCGACGACGCCCTCGACCGGTCCGACCCCATCGCCACCACCTGGACCACCTCGCGCATCACCCACCTGGACAAGCTGCTCGACTACGCCCGCGCCGTCGGACGAGACGTGGTCCTGCTCTCCGACCACGGACACGTGGTCGAACGCAGTCGGATCGGCAAGGTCACCGCCGACGGCGCCGTGAGCGCCCGCTGGCGGCCCGCAACCGGGGCGCCCGCCCAGGACGGTGAGCGAGCCGTGTCCGGGAACCGGGTGCTCGCGCCCGGCGCCAGCGGCGCACCGCATCACGGCGCGGTCCTCGCCGTAGACGAGGACCTGCGCTACACCGGCAAGAAGGCCGGCTACCACGGCGGCGCCTCCCCCGCCGAGGTCTGCGCGCCCGTCGCCGCCCTGGTTCAGAGCCTCGACGGGCTCGGAGAGGACGCGCCGTTCCCCGCAGGTCCGCCAGTCCAGGACCCGTGGCCCGCGTGGTGGCCGATCGCGACGGCCTCGATGGGTCCTGAGGGTACGACGGCCGCGGGGCAAGCTGCTGCTGGACAAGCTGCAGCCGGACACAGCGGTCGAGGACCTGCGGCCAAGCCCGCCTCGCGGCGCAAGGCGCCGCAGAACGCCGACCAGGTCTCGCTGTTCGAGTCGCTCGACGCCGATGTGCAGCCCGTCTCCCTGACACCCGACCGGTCGAGGAAACCCGCCGATAAGTTTGCGGATCTGAGCCGTGCCCCGTACTTCAAGGAGAGGGTCAAGGCCCAGCAACTCAAGCCCACGCCCGTCGAGTTGGCAGACGTACTGCGCGCCATCGCTGCCAACAACGGCCGCCTGCCCATCGCCGTACTCGGGAACACGCTCAGGCTCAACCCGCTCCAGATCAGCGGCACCATCGCGAGGATCCAGAAGGTCGTCAACGTCGACGGCATGCCGGTCCTTGAGCGTGAGGACAACGATGTGGTGCTGGCGTCCCAGACCCTCTTTGAACAGTTCGGACTGTAGATGACCGTCTCCCCCGCCCGCCGTACCGCGATCATCGACGCCCTCCGCCGCGGTACCGTCCCCGCCGACGGGCTGGACCAGCTCGCCGTGGGCCTCGACCGGCTCGCGCCGGTCCTGGGAGAGGAGCTGGACAAGGTCGCCGGCGGTGCCGCCGTGTTCAAGGCAGTCCGGGGCGAGTACGGCTCCGGCAAGACCTTCTTCGCGCGCTGGCTCCAGCAGCAGGCCCTCGACCGCGGGTTCGCCGTGTCCGAGGTCCAGATCTCCGAACTCGAGACGCCCCTGCATCGGCTCGAGACCGTGTACCGGAGGGCCTGCGAAGAACTCCGCACCCCCGCTGTCTCTCGACAGGCCTTCCGGGCCGTCCTGGACGACTGGCTCCTCGGAGTGGAAGACGATGCGGCCTCTTCCGGAGCAGACGCCGCCGAGCTGTTGGAGGAGAGGCTGCGCTCCGTCGCCGATGCTGCGCCCGTGTTCCCGCTCGCTCTGCGCGGGTATCGGGACGCATTGCTCAACGGTGATATCGAGGTGGCCGACGGGCTTGCAGCCTGGCTCGGTGGACAACGCAACGTGGCGGCGTCGGCAAAGCGCGCCGCCGGGGTGAAGGGCGAGTTGGACCACTTCCTGGCGATGGGCTTCTTCCAGGGACTGCTCCAGGTGCTCGCCGGCTCCGGCCACCGCGGGCTCCTGCTGGTGCTGGATGAGGTCGAGACCCTCCAGCGCATGCGCGGCGACGTCCGAGAGAAGGCCCTCAACGCCCTGCGGCAGTGGATCGACGAACTCGACTCCGGCCGCTACCCCGGGATGTACCTGCTCATCACCGGAACCAGCGCCTTCTTCGAAGGACAACAGGGCATCAAGCGACTGCCTCCGCTCGACCAGCGTATCGGCGTGAAGTTTGACGCCGACCCCCGCTTCGACAACCCCCGGCAGCCACAAATCCGGCTTCAGGCCTTCGACTTTGACCGACTGGTGGAGGTGGGATCGCGCGTGCGAGACCTCTACGCCACGGGCCTCGACCCCGCGGCAGCCCAGCGGGTCACCACCCTCGTCGACGACGCGTACCTGCGCGTGCTCGCCGAGTCCGTGGCGGGAAAGCTCGGCGGCCAGGTAGGGATCGCACCCCGCCAGTACCTGCGGATGCTCGTCGACTGCCTGGATCGCGTCGAGATGTTCCCGGACTTCCTCCCGCGGCAGCACTTCACGCCCACGCTCGATGCGACCGACCTCAGCCAGAGCGAACGGTCCGCGGTGGCGGCCTCGGCGTCGTCAATCATCGACGACCCCGACGCCATCGAGCTCTAAATGGACCACCACGCCCCGCAGGGCTTCCCCGCGCTGCACCCGCTACTGCAGCACCACGTGGTCAACTCCCTCGGCTGGCCCGGCCTGCGGCCACTGCAGGAGGAGTCCGTCCGGCCGCTGATCGACGGCGAGGACGCCCTACTGCTCGCGCCGACCGCCGGCGGTAAGACCGAGGCCGCCGTCTTCCCCGTCCTCACCCGCATGGCCCACGAAGACTGGGCCGGGCTGACCGTGCTGTACGTCACCCCGCTCAAGGCGCTACTCAACAACCTCGCGGTGCGTCTGGTCGACTACACCGCGTGGATGGGTCGCCGCGTCGAGGTGTGGCACGGAGATGTCGGCGAGAGTGCCCGCAGAGCCATCCGCGCCGACCCGCCGGACATCCTGCTCACCACACCCGAATCCATCGAGGCGATGCTCGCCTCCACCAAGACCGACCACCGCATGTTGTTCGGGAACTTGCGGACCGTGGTGATTGACGAGGTGCATGCCTTTGCCGGCGACGACCGCGGCTGGCACCTGTCCGCCGTTCTCTCGCGCCTTGAGCACCTGGTCGGGCGGCCGCTGCAGCGGATCGGGATGAGCGCGACCGTCGGCAACCCCGAGGAGCTGCTGCAGTGGTTGCAGGGCGGTGTCGACGGGCGGGCCGGTCGGGTGATCGCGCCTGGCGTCGCCGTGGGTGAGGCGGTCCGGCCTGTTGCCGGTGACGCTGACATCGTCGTGGACGCCGTCGACACTCTCGACTCCGCCGCTGTGTTGCTGTCCAAGCTGTACCGGGGGCAGAAGCGGCTCGTCTTTGTGGACAGTCGGCGGCAGGCCGAGGAGCTCGCATCGATGCTCCGGGGCTTCGACGTGGACGTGTACCTCTCGCACTCGTCGCTCTCCGCCGAGGAACGGAGGCGGTCCGAGCTGGCCTTTGCCGAAGCGCGCGACTGCGTGATCGTGGCGACTTCAACCCTCGAGCTGGGCATCGACATCGGGGATCTGGACCGGATGATCCAGATCGGCGCACCGGGGTCCGTGTCGAGCTTCCTCCAGCGTCTCGGGCGCACTGGCCGGCGGGCCGATACCGTCCGGAACTGCCTGTTCATCGCCACGGAGCCGCGGCACCTGCTCCGGACGTTGGGGCTCCTGCACGCCTGGGGCACAGGATACGTCGAGCCCGTTGTGCCCCCTCCGGTACCTCTGCACCTGGTAGCGCAGCAGATCATGGCCGCGATGCTGCAGGAGGGCGCGCTGCCGCGGTACGGCTGGCAGGCCCGGTGGGCGGCCACCCCGCTCATGCATGTGGACACCCTGGAGCGTCCCGCCGAGCTGATCGTCGACTTCCTGGTGGAGCGGGGCTACCTCAACGTCGACGGCGGCGCCATGTTCCTCGGGCCCGGCGCCGAGAGATTATTCGGCCGCCGCCACTTCATGGACCTGCTCACTACCTTCGCAATGCCTCGGGAGTTCACCGTTCTGGCCGGCCGGCAGGAGGTTGGGACCGTGGAGTGGAGGGCTCTCACTGGCGGCGACGGGCCGATCCATCTGCTTCTTGCCGGGCGGTCCTGGAAGGTCACCGACATCAACTGGCCCAGGCACCGGGTGCAGGTGGAGCCCGCCGCGGGCGGGGGCAGAGCTCGGTACGGATTCGGTGGCGCCGACATCGGTCGGCAGGTCGCGCAGGGCATGCGCGCTGTGTTGCTGGGAGAGCTCCCCGAGCAGATTCGGCTCACCGCCCGCGCCCGCGCCGTACTCGCCGACGACGAGGACCGGTTGCGTCACACGGTGAGCCCACACGGACCTGTGTGGACCACCACGGACAACGTCCGGAAGTGGTGGACCTACGAGGGCAGTGCTGCGAACCGCCGGTACCAGGCGGCGCTCGGGCCGGCATTGGGCGAAGAGCTGGCTCCGCAGGGCGGGATGGTCCAGCCCGACGCGATTACCCTGCACGAGGGCATGCCCACCGGGCCTGCAGCGAAGCGGCTCGAGTTCTGGGCGTCCCTACCGGAGAGTGAGCGGCCGCTTCCTGCGGTTCCTCCGACCCTGATCGACAAGCTCAAGTTCTCCGAGGCGCTTCCGGTCGAGTGGGCCGTCGAGGTGATCGCGCGGCGGATGACTGGTGCGTAGAACGCCTTTTGGGTATTGGCGATGCCAGCCCTGAGACACAGCTAGTCTTGGGGAATGGCGGAGTTCTGGGGAATCCACAACGACCAAACCACAATCGATCCTGTTTCCGACGGCGCGGTGCGAATTGGCTGGGACGAGGTTGGTGACCTCCGTAAAATTCAGCCGACAAGGGCGCGTTCAAAGAAGCCCTTAGCGCGGCCAACTCTGACTCAAGTTCCTCGATTGCAGCGTGGGCGGGAACGCTCTTTCGATTTATTCACGTGCTCAAGGTGGGTGACGTCATCGTGTGCCCAGACCGCTCCACGCGTGCCCTAAACATCGGAAGAGTGTCAGGGGACTACGAATTCCGAGCAGATAGCCAGATGTATTCTCACTGGCGCCCGGTGGAGTGGCTTGTCACAGGTGTGTCGCGGGATGAGTTGTCACTTCCTGCTCAAAATGAAATGAGCGCTGCTACTACGCTTTTCACTCTCGTGACGGGAAGAGAGGAGATCGAGCAGCTGCTGAGCGATCCTCCCCCTGCGGAATCACGAGCGACGTTCGAGTGGGGGCCCTTCTACGAAGAGCTCGCTAACGCGGTGTTGAGCTACCGCAGCGATCGAGAGGACCTTCTGGACAAGCTTTGGAAGGTCGCGCGCAACTCCGGTCTGGAGCACCTGTTCAAGTATCTCCGCACCGCGACACACGATCAGACGGAACACGTGGCGCCCTGCGCGATATAGATCCGTTTACGGTGTTCAGCCCGTTCAACAGGGGGATCAAGGAATCGGCTCGAGCTCAGATCGCTCAAGCATTCAAGGACGAGTTCGGTATTTCTGCAAAGGCTCCGGCCGAGTTTTCCGGCATCCCGATCGTGAACAACCTGAACTCCTGGTTCATCAGGTGGGAGAACGAGCGCGACCCAGACCAGGTCGATTTCCTGTGGGATTTGGCGGAATCGGCGGTTGGCTACGCGTCGGCTTCGACCGAGGAGTCTCGCGAATCCCTAGTGGCGGCCTTCGATGCAGCGGCGCAAGGCAACACGCGCCAATTATCGATGGGGCTGTATTGGATTCGCCCTAACGTGTTTACCGCTTTCGACCAGGTGAACGCTAGCTTCCTGGCGGACCAGTTTCCCGATCTTGCCCAGCGGCTCGACCTGCGCGCGAAAATCGACGGTGAGGCGTTTCTCGCTAACACTGAAGAGATCCAAGCGTGGTTCGAAGACGCGACTTCGCCGTTTAGCTCAATCCCGGAACTGTCGTTTGCAGCGTGGCAGTATGTGAACACCGCATCGCCAAGCGCGGCCGATGAAGGAGCGATTGACGAGACGCCTAGTACTTCTCCGGATACCGGTGGACTCCTCGGGGACATATTCACGGTCGACTCCATTATCGAGGACGCCAGCTTTGTACCTCGGCATGAGCTCGAGGCGATGCGTGAACGACTACTGGTGAAGAAGAACCTTATTCTTCAAGGACCCCCCGGAACGGGAAAGACTTGGCTCGCCAGACGGTTGGCGTGGACGTTGTGTAATGAACGCGGCAGCTCTCGGACCACAGTCCTTCAATTCCATCCGTCCATGTCCTATGAAGACTTTGTGCGCGGATATCGCCCCACCGTCAAGGGCGGGCTCGAGCTGGCAGACGGGCCGTTCTTGGAAATGTGCACTACTGCACAGGACAACCCTGACCACAAGTACGTAATGGTGATCGAGGAGATTAACCGGGGTAACCCTGCGCAGATCTTCGGGGAATTGCTCACGCTACTCGAAACGGACAAGCGGACCTCTGAGTACGCTATGCGGCTTTCCTACCCTCGTGCCGAGGGCGAGCGGTTTTTTGTTCCGCCGAATGTGTTTGTCATCGGTACGATGAATGTGGCGGATCGATCATTGGCGCTAGTAGATATGGCATTACGTCGGAGATTCGCTTTTGTCGAGCTGAGTCCGCAGTTTGGTAATGACTGGGCGCAGCACGTCAGTGGTCTTGGATACGACCTTGGCACTCTTGAGCGATTCGGCGCCCGGATGGAAGAACTGAATAGTCACATCGCGGCGGACCGGTCGTTGGGGCGGCAGTTCTGCATCGGACACAGTTTTGTGACCCCCTCTGTAGACATTAGGCGCGGAGGGCTTGACACGCGTCAGTGGATTGAGCGGGTTGTGGATACGGAAATCGGCCCTCTACTGGAGGAATACTGGTTTGACCGTCCGGAAGAAGTGTCCAAGCACACCGCCGCGCTACTCGACCCGTAGTGATATGAAGATCCCCGTCCGGAATCTTTGGTTGCTGCAACTGTTTGCGTCACACCTTTATCGCCACGCGGGAGATGAGTTCGCTGGTGCAGAGAGGCTTCCTGAAGACATCCCTGAACTCGTTGCAGGGATGCTCGCGGAGGAAGTGATGACGCGGTTGCATTCGGGTCTATCGGTGGGATTCGTCCGAACCAGCGAAGATGTCCGTAGGGTCCGGGGGCGCATCGATCTATTAGGAACTACTCGCCACCGGCTGCTTGAGCGAGGAAAGGTTCGCTGTCGATTTGATGACATCGTCACCGACACTCCGGGGAACAGGCTGGTCCGAGAAGGGCTCCAGCGTGCCGACGCTCTCCTGCCCGACAACCCGCTGTTTCGGTCGTTGGTCCTGCAATTACAGGCGGCTGGCGTAACCGGCCCACCGCCCAATCCCAATGTCGCCAGATCTTTGCGGCGCCAACGACTGTTGGCTCAGGATCACCGAATGTTGACCTTGGCGGAGTTGCTTCTCTCGCTCTCGATCCCAGATCAGAGCGACGATGAGTTTGCCATGGTAAGCCCAGACGACTCCGACGGCTATCTGCGGAAACTGTTTGAACACGCCGCGCATGGTTTCTACGAGCATTCTTTAGGTAGACGAGGATGGCAGGTTGATCATGGTAAACGCCTGAACTGGGATGCCCAGAACGGTACGGAACGGATACATGAGATTTTTCCCGGTATGCAGACGGACGTCATTTTGCGAGCGCCTTCACCAGGCGCAACTGGCGTTAGACGCAAGATAGTAATCGACACTAAGTTCAACCGGGTCGTCGTGGCCGGATTTCATCGGGAGGAGACTTTGAGAAGCGGCTACGTCTTTCAGATCTATGCGTACCTCATGTCCCAGCACGGAAAGGACGAAGAGCATCGTCGCGCTGAAGGACTTCTACTTCACCCCGTCGTAGACGGACACGTTGACGAGGAGATCACGATCCAAGGTCACCGGATCAGGTTTGCCACGGTGGACCTACGAGAATCTGCCATGACCATAGCAAAGCAATTGTCCGACGCCGTGTCGGAACGCAATTCGAGTGAAACTTAGACCGCAGCACGGTTACGCGAGTTCGACGATCTCCATGTACTCCTGGCTCCACAAGTCCTCCGTGCCGTCCGGCAGGATGATCACCCGCTCGGGCTCCAGCGCCTCCACCGCACCCGGGTCGTGTGTCACCAGAACCACGGCGCCCTCGTAGGTCCGCAGCGCATCGAGGACCTGCTCACGCGAGATCGGGTCGAGGTTGTTCGTCGGCTCATCGAGCAGCAGCACATTCGCGGCGGACGAGACCAGCCCGGCGAGCGCGAGGCGGGTCCGCTCACCGCCCGACAGCGTGCCGGCCGGCTGATCGAGTTGCGGACCGGAGAACATGAACGCGCCGAGCAGCCCCCGCAGGTCCTGCTCCCCCGCGTCCGGGGCGGCGTGACGGATGTTCTCCCACACGCTCGTGGACATGTCGAGGGTGTCGTGCTCCTGCGCGAAGTAGCCGACCTTCAGACCATGGCCGGACACCACGCCGCCCTCGCCGTCGGTGCGCTCCACCCCGGCAAGCAGCTTGAGAAGGGTCGTCTTGCCGGCGCCGTTGTATCCCAGCACCACAACGCGGCTACCGCGGTCGATGGCCAGGTCCACGCCGGCGAACACCTCGAGCGAGCCGTACATCTTGGTCAGGCCCTTGGCGAACATCGGCGTCTTGCCACACGCGGCGGGCGTGGGGAACTTGATCCGAGCGGCCTTGTCGGCCACCCGGACCTCGTCGAGATCGTCGATCATCGCGTCGGCGCGACGGATCATCTGCTTGGCGGCCGCGGCCTTGGTGGCCTTCGCCCCGAGCTTGGCGGCCTGCATCTTGAGCTGCGACGCCTTCTTCTCCGCATTCGCCTTCTCGCGCCTGCGCCGAGCCTCATCGGTGGCACGGGCGTCGAGGTACTTCTTCCACCCCATGTTGTAGGCGTCGATCTCGCCGCGGACGGCGTCGAGGAACCACACCTTGTTCACGACGGCCTCGAGGAGTTCGACGTCGTGGGAGATGATGATCAATCCGCCCTCGTGCTTCTCCAGGAACTGGCGCAGCCAGGTGATGGAGTCGGCGTCGAGGTGGTTGGTCGGCTCGTCGAGGAGCAGCATCGTCCGCGACTTGCCGGCGCCGTCGGACGCGGCGAACAGGATCCGTGCCAACTCCACGCGTCGACGCTGTCCGCCGGACAGCGTTCCCAGGTTCTGGGTGAGGATCCGGTCCTCGAGCCCCAGGCTGCTGCAGATGCGGGCGGCCTCGCTCTCGGCCTCGTATCCGCCGCGCGCGGAGAACTCGTCCTCGAGCCGACCGTATCGACGGACGGCCTTGTCCATCGCCGCATCGTCCGGGGCGTCGACCATCTGCGCCTGCGCCGTGGCCATATCCGCCATGAGCACATCGAGTCCGCGGGCGGAGAGCACGCGGGACCGGGCCAGCTGGTCCATGTTGCCCTCGCGGGGATCCTGCGGGAGGTAACCCACCTCGCCGGAGCTCGTGACGGACCCCGCGTAGGGTTCACCCTCACCGGCGAGGATCCTCATCGTCGTCGTCTTCCCCGCGCCGTTACGTCCCACCAGGCCGATCCGGTCGCCGGGCTGGACCCGCAACGAGGACCCGTCCATGTGGAGCAGGGTGCGTACGCCGGCGCGCACCTCCAGGTCGTCGATGGTGATCACGTGCGCGGGTACCTCATTTGTTCTCGGGGGGTTTTCGGGCCGACTCGCAACTCTACCGGCGCTCCGAGCGCGGCGACGAGTCCGGTGACCTGGGTCTCCGCGCCGACGTCACGGGCCGTCGGCAGAGGGTCACCCCGAGCGTCGCCCGTACAGGTTCTGCACGCACCGCCCGAGGCTGCCGTGGTCGTCGGAGATCCTGGTGTCGGTGAGGACGCCCTGCTCCGGTGAGCCGATCGTCTCGGTGTCGAGGTGGACCCACCCGGGGCGGGGATCGCGGTGCAGCGACACGACCAGGTCGCAGTTGATCGCCGGGTGGGTCAGCGGATTACTGCCCATCGACACGCCGCTCGAGGAGTCCGCCACCACGACGGTGTGCTGCCAGCCGGTCATGGCCTCCCCCTCGATCAGGTCCGCGCGGGAGCGGCCCCAGGCCCGGGCGGGGCCGAGCTCGTCACCGCTGCCGGAGATGAACGCGAAATCCACCACCGACAAATACCCGTCCTGATAGGCGTAACTCATCATCGCCCCACGCTCCAGGACATCGGGAGCCGGCGGTCCCGCATGTGTGCCGACGGTCGGAAAATCCGCGGGCGTGCGGCGCATCCGCCATCCCCGGGCGACGAGCGCGGGCCGGCCGTTGACAGACGCAGTGGCCTCGAGCAGCTCCACGCTGCGCCCGGGCCGGATCCGGTGCACCTCGATGTCCAGTGGTGCGATCGGCACGGGCCCGAGTACGTCGACCGACAGCCGCGCCAGCCGCACCTCGGGCTCGGCCTCGAACTGCTCCAGTGCCCGTACCAGCAGCGCACTCGGGGGTCCCGCGTGCTGCGATTCGGCCGACCAGGGGCCGGCGGTCAACGGCGTCGACTCGAATCGCCCCCGGTCAACCTGCTGGTAGAACGAACCGGACATGGGACTCCCTTCGGGCGACGGCGGTAGGGTCGATCCCCATGGATGCTACGGGTGGCGGGCTGTTCGACGTCGCGATCGTCGGCCTGGGTCCGGCCGGTCGCGCGCTGGCCTCCCGGTGCGCGGGCGCCGGACTCACGGTATTGGCGGTGGACCCGGCGCCGGATGCGGTGTGGCGTCAGACCCTGTCGCTGTGGGCCGATCAGGTTCCCCCGTGGCTACACGCGGACGCCTGTGGCACCGACGTTCTCGCTAACCGGGTGTACGGCCCCGCGATGTACGCGCCCGAGCGAGCGGTCCTCGAGCGGGAGTACGCGGTACTCGACACCGAGGAGTTGCACGCCGCCCTGCCGCTCGGCCCCGGGGTCACCGTCGAGTGTGACACCCTTGACGACTCCGGGGTGCTCGCCCTCACCGAGCGGGCGCATCGTGTCGTGGACTGTCGCGGCGCCGGTGGCCAGCGCAACCGTGGCCCACTACAGACCGCCTACGGGATCGTCGTGGAGGCCGACGCCGCGGCGCCCGCCCTCGGCGGTGAGTCCGCGCTGTTCATGGATTGGCGCTCCGATCACGACGACGACGAGGCCGGCCCCGGATTCCTGTACGCGATACCCGTGGGCCCGGACCGTGTCCTCCTCGAGGAGACGTGCCTCGCCGGGTGGCCGGCCCCGAGACCGGCCGTCCTCGAGACCCGCCTGCGCTCGCGGCTGCGGCGTCGGGGCGTGGACCGGGCCGCGCTCGACGAGCCGCTCGCGGTGGAGCGTGTACGCATCCCGCTCACGCCCCGCCCCCGCTACGCCGCGAACCCGCGGGTTGAGGCCTTCGGCACCGCCGGTGGGTACGGTCACGCTGCGACCGGCTACTCGGTCGCGGCCGCGCTCGGGGCGGTCCCGGGGGCGGTCGTGGCATTGGGTACCGGCCGGCCGATTCCTGAGCCCCGCTCCCCCCTGACCACCGCTCTGCACTCCCTGGGACTGCGGGCACTGTTGCGCGCGGATCACGAAACGGCACGGGAACTGTTCTCCGCCTTCGGCAGGCTGGAGTCCCGTAAGCAGCGGTGGTTCCTCGACGCGGCCAGCCCGTCGTATCAGGTGGGCTCGGCGATGTGGGGCATGTGGGCCGACATGCCGGTACAGCAGAAAGCCGGCATGATCGCCGCGGTCCTGAAGAAGGATCCGCGCGACCATGCCGGCTCGTCGGGTTCTGACTAGACGGTGAACCCGATGGCGCGGAGCTGCTCGCGGCCGTCGTCGGTGATCATCTGGGGGCCCCACGGCGGCATCCAGACCCAGTTGAGCTCGAGCTCGTTGACGAGGTCCGAACCGACGGTGGCGCTGCGCGCCTGGTCCTCGATCACGTCGGTGAGCGGACACGCGGCGGACGTGAGTGTCATGTCCACGCGTGCGATGGTCGACCCCTCGGTCTCGCCCGGTCGGACCCAGATGTCATAGACCAGGCCCAGGTCGACGACGTTGATGCCGAGTTCGGGGTCGACCACGTCACGCATGGCCTCCTCGAGATCGGCCACCAACGCGAGGTCGTCCTCGGACTGCTCCGGCCGGTTGGGGTCGGGCCGGAACTCGCCGTTGTAGGCAGTGCCCGGGTCCGTGTCGTTCTCCGCTCCCGACATCGGATCGTCGACGGACGGGTCGTTGGCAGGTGTCATCTGCTCGGTCATGTCACATCACTCCTGGTGTTCGGTCTGTTGTGCGAGGGCGTCCTTGAACGCCATCCAGCCCAGTAGGGCGCACTTGACGCGCGCCGGGTAGCGGGACACTCCGGCCAGTGCCACGGCATCGTCCAAAAGTTCTTCGTCGCCCTCGTCCTGGCCGCGCGACGAGATCATGGCGTGGAACGCCTCGAAGATCTCGAGGGACTCCGAGACCGGCCTGCCGACCAGCAGTTCGGCCATCATCGACGTGGAGGCCTGGCTGATCGAACAGCCCTGGGCGTCGTAGGAGACGTCGGCGACCGTGGACTGGTCGTCCGAGAGTTGCAGGCGCAGCGTCAACTCGTCACCACAGGTCGGATTGACGTGATGCACCTCGCACCCGAAGGGCTCCCGCAACCCGCTGTGTTGCGGGCGGCGGTAGTGGTCGAGGATCACTTCCTGGTACATCTGCTCGAGCTTCACAGACCCTGACCTCCAACGCCGAAGAACTCCTGCGCCCTGCGCAGCGACCGCGCCAGCACCTCGACCTCGTCGAGCGTGTTGTACAGCGCGAACGAGGCGCGGACCGTGGACTGTACCCCGAGTCGCCGATGGAGCGGCCACGCGCAGTGGTGCCCGACCCGCACGGCCACGCCGTCGTCGTCGAGGACCTGGCTCACGTCGTGGGCGTGGATCCCGTCGACGACGAAGGAGACGGCGCCGCCGCGCGACACCATGTCAGTCGGCCCGACGATCCGGATACCCGGGATCGAGGCGAGCGCGTCGAGCGCGGCCACGGTCAGCGCCTCTTCGTGGCGGGCGATCGTCTCCATGCCCACCCCCTCGAGGTAGCGCACGGCGGCGGCCAGGCCCACGGCCTGCGACACCATCGGCACGCCGGCCTCGAAGCGCTGCGGGGGATCCGCGTACGTGGACTCCTCCATCGTCACCGCGGCGATCATCGATCCCCCGGTGAGCACCGGAGGCATCGCCTGCAGGAGCTCTCGACGCCCGTAAAGGACGCCGATCCCGGTGGGGCCGAGCATCTTGTGGCCCGAGAACGCCGCGAAGTCCACACCCAGAGCGTGGAAGTCGACGGCCATGTGCGGCACCGATTGGCACGCATCCAGGACGACGAGCGCGCCCACCGCCCGTGCCGACTCGACGACGCGTGCGACGTCGGTGACCGCACCGGTCACGTTGGACTGGTGGGTCACGGCCACGACCTTGACCGCATCGGTCAGCCGGACCGAGTCGAGGTCGATGCGTCCGTCATCGGTGACGCCGTACCAGCGCAGGGTGGCGCCGGTGCGCCGGCACAGCTCCTGCCACGGAACGAGGTTCGCGTGGTGCTCGAGTTCAGAGATCACCACCTCGTCCCCCGGCCCGAGCGTGTACTCGCCGAAGCGGGGGTCCCCCAGGGCGAACGCGACGAGGTTCAGGGCCTCGGTGGCGTTCTTGGTGAAGACCAACTCGTCGACGTCAGCGCCGACGAACCGACCGATATCGGCGCGGGCGCCCTCATAGGCGTCCGTCGCCTCCTCAGCCAGCTGGTGGGCGCCACGGTGCACGGCCGCGTTGGAGTGCAGGAGGAAGTCCCGCTCCGCGTCGAGCACCTGGACGGGGCGCTGCGAGGTGGCCCCGGAGTCCAGGTACACCAGGGGCTTTCCGTCACGGACGGTCCGGTGCAGGATCGGGAAGTCCGCGCGGACCGCGGTGAGATCGAGAGTCGTGGTCATGGTCTCCCAGCTGTCTGATCAGGCGTTCGCGGGCGTCAGGTACTTCTCGTAACCGTTCGCCTCGAGCTCGTCGGCCAACTCGGCGCCACCGGAGGCGGCGACGCGGCCGTCGACGAACACGTGAACCGTGTCGGGCTTGATGTACTGCAGGATCCGCGTGTAGTGGGTGATGAGCAGGATCCCGCCGTTCTCCTCCGCCTTGTAGCGGTTGACGCCCTCGGAGACGACGCGCAGGGCGTCGACGTCCAGGCCGGAGTCGGTCTCGTCGAGAACGGCGATCTTCGGCTTGAGGAGGTCGAGCTGAAGGATCTCGTGGCGCTTCTTCTCGCCGCCGGAGAAGCCCTCGTTCACGCTGCGCTCGGAGAACGCCGGGTCGAAGTCCAGGTCGGACATGGCTTCCTTGACCTCCTTGACCCAGTGGCGCAGCTTCGGGGCCTCGCCACGCACGGCGGTAGCCGCGGTGCGCAGGAAGTTGGCGGTGGAGACTCCGGGGATCTCGGTCGGGTACTGCATGGCCAGGAACAGGCCGGCGCGCGCCCGCTCGTCGACCTCCATCTCCAGGACGTTCTCGCCGTCCAGGGTGACGGTTCCGCCGGTGACCTCGTACTTGGGGTGGCCGGCGATGACGTATGCCAGGGTCGATTTGCCGGAGCCGTTGGGGCCCATGATGGCGTGGGTCTGGCCGGACTCGATGGTCAGGTTGACGCCCTTGAGGATCTCGACGGTCTCCGGGGCGTCCTCGGTGGCGGCGACGCGGGCCGTCAGGTCCTTGATCTCGAGAATGGTCATTTCAGTGCTCGCAATCTGTGTGAAAGGTCTTGGGGAATTACTCGGGGCCGGACGTCAGATACCGGAGGACTGCAGCTCCAGCTCGACGGCCTCGGTGATCCGGTCGCGAACCTCGGGCACACCGATTCGGTTGATCACCTCGCCGAAGAAGCCGCGGACGACGAGGCGTCGTGCGACGTCCTCGGCGATACCGCGCGACATGAGGTAGAAGAGGTGCTCCTCGTCGAACCGGCCGACGGCGCTGGCGTGGCCCGCGCCGGCGATCTCACCGGTCTCGATCTCGAGGTTGGGCACCGAGTCCGCACGCGCCCCGTCGGTCAGGACGAGGTTGCGGTTCATCTCGTAGGTGTCGGTGCCGAGCGCCTGCGACCGGATGAGCACGTCACCGATCCAGACGGTGTGCGCATCCGGCAGGTTCGACTTCGCGTCGCCCTGGAGGGCGCCCTTGTAGAGGATCCGCGAGGTGCAGTTCGGGACCTCGTGGTCGACGAGGAGACGGTGCTCGATGTGCTGCCCGTCATCCGCGTAGTACAGACCATTGAGGTGGGCCGTGCCGCCGGGTGCGGTGTACCGGACGGACGGGGCGATTCGTACGACCTCGCCACCGAAGGTGACGGCGGTGTACGTCACGGTGGCGTCGCGGCCGACCTGCAGGTGATGGCCGGCCAGGTGCACCACGTCGTCATCCCAGTCCTGGATGAGCACGACCTCGAGGTGGGCGGAATCGCCGACGATGAACTCGGCGTTCTCGGCGACGGTGCCGCCGCCGCGCTGATCGACCACGAATGTGGCGTTGGCGAACGGCTCCAGACGGACCTGCGTGTGGCCGAACGCCACGTTGCCCTCGCCCGGGCCGTCGACGGTGACGTAGACGGGCTCGTCGATCACCTTGTTCTTCGCCACGGTGATGATGGTGGCCTCGTCCGCGGCGGTGAAGGCCTGGGCCGCGACCCGATCGCGGGGCGCACCGGCCTCGCCGACGCGCTTGTCACCGGTGGTGACGGTCTCGACGGTCAGTCCGTCCTGCTCGGCGAGGGACACGAGGATCCGGCCGGTGGCCTCGACGTTCGAGCCGTCGTGGATGCCACGCAGGCGCCGCAGCGGGGTGAACCGCCAGATCTCGTCCTTGTGGCTCGGGACCTCGAAGGCGCCTACGTCGAAGGAGGAGAACTGGTCGCCCTTCGTCGCGCCGACGGGGATCCCGTAGCGGTCGGTCACCGGGGCCGGCGCGGAGGCCGGGGTGGGGGTGGTGGTGTCGGTCATGGTGGTCAGCCCACCGATCCTTCCATCTGCAGTTCGATCAGGCGGTTGAGCTCGAGGGCGTACTCCATCGGCAGCTCCTTGGCGATGGGCTCCACGAATCCGCGGACGATCATCGCCATGGCCTCTTCCTCGGCCAGGCCGCGGCTCATGAGGTAGAACAGCTGGTCCTGGCTCACCTTGGAGACCGTGGCCTCATGCCCCAGCGTCACGTCATCCTCGCGGATGTCGATGTACGGATAGGTGTCCGAGCGGCTGATGTTGTCCACCAGCAGCGCGTCGCACTCGACGTTGGACTTGGAGCCCTTGGCGCCGGGGTTGATCTGGATCAGCCCGCGGTAGGCGGAGCGCCCGCCGCCGCGCGCCACCGACTTGGAGACGATGTTCGACGACGTGTTGGGCGCCAGGTGCAGCATCTTCGAGCCGGTGTCCTGGTGCTGGCCCTCGCCGGCGAACGCCACGGAGAGGACCTCTCCCTTGGCGTGCTCACCGGTCAGCCACACGGCGGGGTACTTCATGGTGACCTTGGAACCGATGTTGCCGTCGATCCACTCCATGGTGGCGCCCTCTTCGGCACGGGCACGCTTGGTCACCAGGTTATAGACGTTGTTCGACCAGTTCTGGATGGTCGTGTAGCGGCAGCGACCGCCCTTCTTGACGACGATCTCCACCACGGCCGAGTGCAGCGAGTCCGACTTGTAGATCGGCGCGGTGCAGCCCTCGACGTAGTGCACGTAGGCGTCCTCGTCCACGATGATCAGCGTCCGCTCGAACTGGCCCATGTTCTCGGTGTTGATGCGGAAGTAGGCCTGCAGCGGGATGTCGACGTGCACGCCCTTGGGGACGTAGATGAACGAGCCGCCCGACCACACCGCGGTGTTGAGCGCGGAGAACTTGTTGTCGCCCGACGGGATCACCGAGCCGAAGTACTCCTCGAAGTACTCCGGGTGCTCCTTGAGGGCGGTGTCGGTGTCCATGAAGATGACGCCCTGGCTCTCCAGGTCCTCACGGATCTGGTGGTAGACCACCTCGGACTCGTACTGCGCCGCGACACCGGCCACCAGACGCTGCTTCTCGGCCTCGGGGATGCCGAGCTTGTCGTAGGTGTTCTTGATGTCCTCGGGCAGGTCCTCCCAGCTGGTGGCCTGCTTCTCGGTCGAACGGACGAAGTACTTGATGTTGTCGAAGTCGATCCCCGAGAGGTCGGAACCCCAGGCCGGCATCGGCTTCTTGTCGAAGATGCTCAGCGCCTTGAGTCGCTTCTCGAGCATCCAGTCGGACTCGTTCTTCTTGGCGGAGATGTCACGCACGACCGCCTCGGAGAGTCCACGCTGCGCGGTGGCACCGGCGTCGTCCGAATCGTGCCAGCCATAGTTGTACTGACCGATGGAGGCGATCCGCTCCTCGTCGGTGGTCGGCTCGGTGACGTCGGCCGTCACCTGGTCTGGGGTGATGGTCATCGCACTGTCCTTTCGGCGGTCGAAGCCGGCGCGGGTGCGCCGGCCGGTGCGGGGATCGTGGCTGCGAGGAACTCCGCGGACACGGTCCCTGTCGGGATGTTCGTGGTGCAGGCGCAGTTGCCGCCCGCAATGGTGGCGAGGCGCTGGACGTGGGTGCCCACTATCTCGGACACCACCTCCTGCTCGGCCTCGCACAGTTCCGGGAAACGAGAGGCGACGTTCCAGACCGGGCAGTGGTGCTGACAGACCTGCAGGCCGGTCCCCACCTCCTCGACGGACGAGGCGTATCCGGCCTCGGACAGCGCGGACGCGATGTCGGACGCGGCGCGTTCGACATCGTGCGGCCCCTCAGCTGGTCGGACGTGTCCGATCACCGAACGGACTCGCTCTCGGGCGAAGTCGATAACCGCCTCGGAGCCGCCGATCCGGCGCAGCGCCGTGAGTGCCTCGACGGCCAGGTGATCGTACCCGTGCTTGGCCGTGCTGCGTCCGGAGGCCGTGACCTGGAAGGCCTTCGCCGGTCGGCCGCGGGTTCCGGCCGGACGCGTGTGCGCGGGCTCCACCTCGCCGACCTCGACGAGGTTGTCGAGGTGTCGTCGGACGCCTGCGGCGGTGAGGCCGAGTTCGCGTCCGATCTCCGTCGCGGTGAGCGCTCCTCGGGCGAGGAGGAGTTCACGGATCGCCGAGCGCGTGTCCGGGCGTGCGCTGGTGGCGTATGCGTGCTGCACGCTCATGCGTCACTCCCTTCCGGTTATGCTCGTTGCGCCCCGAGTGGGACGCACCACCTGATATTACGCAACAAACTTGTGTCGGAAATATTCCCCCACCCCCGGGCGCGTCCGACAGGGGTGGTCGAGGGTGGTCCGACGGCGCCTGCGGTGGAGGAAGGTCGGGACAGTGGCACGCGAATTCCCCCTGCGCGGCGCGGGTGCGGTGACCGCCCGGTTGCACACCGCGGAGTTGCCCACCGGCTCGCCGATGTCCGCCGAGATGGCGCGGCTCCGGCGCATCCGGTTGACCGGGACCACCGCTGCGGTCGCGATGGCGGTCGGTGCGCTGGGCGCCGGCGCGTTGCCCGTGCTTCAGAACCCCGCTGCGGGGGAGCGGCTGTTCGGTCTGTGGCTCCGGCTGCAGCAGTCGTCGATGACCGTCGTCATGGCGGGAATGGTCGTGGTGGTCATCTGCTGGCTGCTGCTCGCCCCGTACGTCCTGGGCCGGGACAGGCGCGGGCGACTCAGCGGGCGGATCGACCGGGCGACCCTGGACCGCATCATCGCGTCGTGGGCGCTGCCTCTGGCGGTGGCCCCACCGATGTTCAGCAAGGACGTCTACAGCTATCTCGCACAGGGGGCGATCGGGAACTCGCAGGACGACCCCTACGCGCTCGGCCCCGTGTCCGCGCTGGGCACCTCGCACGCCCTGGCCATCAACGTGCCGGACATCTGGCGTGACACCCCGAACCAGTACGGGCCGCTGTTCCTGGGCGTCCAGAAACTCATCCACGCCATCACCGGCGAGGAGGTCGTGCCCGCCATCATCCTGCACCGCGTGGTGGCCGTGATCGGCATCCTCATGCTCGGCTGGGCCGTCCCCCGCCTCGCCGAGTACTGCGGGGTCTCGGACGTGGCCGCGTTGTGGTTGGCCGTGGCCAACCCGCTCGTCCTGTTCCACCTGGTCTCGGGCATCCACTCGGAAGCGCTCATGATGGGGCTGCTGGCGATCGGGCTCGTGCTGGCACTGCGGGCCGTCGAGGCCCCACCGGGTCGACGCACCACCGCCATGTTCGTCCTCGGCACGGTCCTGGTTACCGGGTCGGCGTTGGTGAAACTGCCGACCGTGGTCGCGCTCGGGTTCGTCGGGATGGCGCTCGCGCGACGGTGGGGTGCGGGGTGGCGCGCCACCGTCAGGGCGGCTCTCGCGATGCTCGCGGTGAGCGGGGTGACCACCGGCGTCGCCATGCTCGTGACCTCCTCGGGGCTGGGATGGATCACCAAGCTCGGGGCGGCCACCTCGCTGCGGAGCTGGCTCTCGCCCCCCACCGCTCTCGGCGTGATCGCCGGAGGAACAGGCCAGTACCTGGGGTTGGGCGATCACACCGAGCAGATCCTCGTCATGGTGCAGACCGCGGCCCTCATCGCTGCCGCGGCGTTCACGGTGCGCATGCTGTTCGCGGTCCAGGCCGGCCGGATGAACCCGGTGGGCGGACTGGGCGTGTCCATGGCCGCGATCGTCCTGTGTTTCCCCGTCGTCCACCCCTGGTACGTACTGTGGGCCCTCGTGCCCCTGGCCGCATGGGCATCGCGTGTGGAATTCCGCATCCCGGTGGTGGCCGTCAGTGCGGTGCTCGCCTGCTTCACACTCCCGCCCGGTGCCGGTCTGCCCCCTTTCGTGACAGTCCAGGCCTGGGCTGCGACGGTGGTGACCGTTCTGATCGTGCTCGTCGCCCTCTTCCGGTGGCCCGGGCTGTTGCGCTACCGCTAGGCGCGTCGGCCTACAATCGGCAGCCGTGACCCCATCGACCCACTCCCCCGCGCTACAGGTCGAAGGACTTGTCAAGACGTTCGGCGCCACCACTGCCGTCGCCGGTCTGGATCTGACCCTGGAGCGCGGTCAGGTCATGGCCCTGCTCGGGCCCAACGGCGCGGGCAAGACCACCACGGTCGAGATCTGCGAGGGCTTCCTCCGCCCGGATGCCGGGACCGTACGGGTACTGGGGATGGACCCCGTCACAGATCGTCAGGGTGTCCGAAACCGGATCGGCATGATGCTGCAGGGCGGAGGGGCGTATCCCGGAGTCCGCGCCGGCGAGATGCTCCGACTGGTGGCCGCGTACTACTCCGACCCCCTGGACCCGGACTGGCTACTGGACGAGCTCGGACTGAGCGATCACGTCAACACGCCGTACCGACGGCTGTCGGGCGGCCAACAGCAGCGGCTCTCCCTCGCGATCGCCGTCATGGGCCGGCCCGAGCTGGTGTTCCTGGACGAGCCGACCGCCGGGCTCGACGCCCAGGCGCGACTCGCGGTCTGGGACCTGGTCCGGGCGCTCCGCGCTGACGGGGTGGCGGTCCTGCTCACCACCCATCTCATGGACGAGGCCGCGGCGCTCGCCGACGAGGTGGTGATCGTCGACCGCGGGCGGCAGGTCGCCTCCGGCAGCCCCGCCGAACTAGAACGGGACGGTACGACCGAGGGCGTGACCCTCGTCGTCGACACCGACGTGGTCCCGTCCCTCCTCGACGGCGTGCTCGGGCCGGACCACACCGTCACGGCCGGCAGCGCCGCCGGCGTGCTCGAGGTCCACGGCCCTGTCTCCCCGGAACTGATGACCGCGCTGTGCACCGCACTGGAGCGGGCCGGCGTCCAACTCACCTCCCTGGCCACACGGACCAGGAGTCTCGAGGAGGTCTTCCTCGACCTGACCGGACGGGATCTGCGATGAGCCACCCCCAGACCGCGCACAACCGGTTCGCCCCCGGTACCTTCGCCCGGCCCTCGGCCCCGGCACCGGTCCGGCGCATGGCCGCCGCCCAGACCCGTATGGAACTGACCCTGTTCCTGCGCAACGGAGAGCAGCTGCTGGTAGCTCTCATCATTCCGCTCGCCGCGCTGATCGCCCTCGTCGCGATCGACTTCGGGGCCGTTCCGGAACCTCGCGTCGACCACGCGATCACCGCGGTTCTGACGATGTCGGTGATGGGGACCTCGTTCACCGGGCAGGCGATCGCCGTGGCCTTCGACCGCAGGTACGACGCGCTCAAGCGGCTCGGGGGCACGCCTCTCCCGCCGGCCGTCATCATCGCGGGGAAGATCCTGGCCACGCTCATCCTGGTGGCCGGGCAGACGGTCATCCTCGGCGCGATCGCCATCGCGATGGGGTGGCGGCCCTCCCTCGCCGGTGCCCTGGTGGGCGCGGTGATGATCGCGCTCGGATCCGCCGCCTTCTCGTCGATGGGCCTCCTCCTCGGCGGCACGATGCGTGCCGAGATCGTCCTCGGACTGGCCAACCTCATCTGGTTCGTGCTCATCGGAGCCGCGGGACTCGCTATCGGGGTGGTCGACCTCCCCGCCCGGGTGGCCGACCTCCTCGTCGTCGTCCCCTCCTACGCACTGACCGACGCGCTCCTCACCGCCGACAGCGGCGGCCTCCCCGCGCTCGCCGCGGCGGTCCTGCTCGGTTGGACCGCCGTGTGCGGCTGGTTTGCCGTACGTCACTTCTCTTTCACCTGATAGCAGACCCCGACAGCTCGCGGCCTAGAATCGGGAACGTGACCTCGACATCGCGCGCCCCGTCCTCCGGAACCCCGGCCGAGACCACACCGGCGAAGCCCGGAGGGCTGCTGTCCAGGCTGCCGATGCCGTCGCTGCGGGTCCAGAAGGGCATCGCCCTGGCGAACGTCTTCGCCCAGATCGGCATCATGACGACCGGCGTCACCGTCCGCGTCACCGCGTCCGGGCTCGGCTGTGAGACCTGGCCCCGTTGCAATCAGGACAGCTTCGTCCCCGTCGCCGGCGCGGCTCCCGCGCTCCACCAGGCCGTCGAGTTCGGTAACCGCCTGCTGACGTTCGTGCTGGTGGCCGTCGCCGTCGCGCTGATCCTGGCCCTCCACCGCGCAGGGCGGCGCCAGGACCTTCTCCTGCTCGCCTGGCTGATGCCGTTCGGCATCGTGGCCCAGGCCGTGATCGGCGGGATCACCGTGCTCGCCGGGCTGGCCTGGTGGACGGTCGCGCTACATCTGCTGCCGTCGATGTTCCTGGCGTGGTTCGCCGGGATAGTCTTCGTCCGGATCGGCGAGGACGACTCCGCGCCCGCCCGACGCGTCATCCCCAGGCCGCTGACCTGGCTGACGGGGCTGTCCGTGGTGCTGCTCGCCGGCGTACTCGTCTCGGGCACGATGGTCACCGGCGCCGGGCCACACGCCGGCGACGCCCGTATCGGCGCTGCCGACCGACTGCAGCTGCCCATCCAGTGGTTGGTGCATTTCCACGCGGAGCTGATGATCGGATACGTCTGCCTGCTCATCGGGCTGCTCGCGGGCCTCATCGCACTGCGTACCCCGGGCCCCGCCGTCCGGCGTGCTGCGATCCTCATCGGGCTGATCGCCGCTCAGGCGGTCATCGGTATCACCCAGTACCAGCTCGGTGTGCCCGAACTGCTGGTGATCGTCCACGTCACGCTCGCGGGCGCCATCACCGCGGTCACCGGGGCGCTGTGGGCCGCCGGGACCATTCGGGAACGCATCACCGCCTGATCTTCCGCCCCATCGCATCCGGCCGGCCCCGGCCACCGGCCGGATGCGCTGCCGGGTGGCGTCGGACGGTACGACGACGGCGACCCCGCCTGGTGGCGGGGCCGCCGTCGATTCGTACCCCTCTAGAGAAGTGACCCGGAGCCGGCCATACGCTTCCAGTGGCCGGCCGGCACATCAGCCCGGGAGATGAGCTCGCGGGTCCAGTCCGAGCCGGTCAGGCCCTGGATGCCGTCGCGCACCGCCTCGGCCTGGGACAGCGTGTCGACCATGACATCGCCCATGACACCGTCGGCGCCGACGAGGGTCACGCGGACACCCCGACGGCCGGTCGGCTGCAGGACGACGTCCGCGGTGCCGCCGTGGCGGGACAGGAACCTGCTCACGAGCTTGGCGGCCCTGGCGGGAGGAGCCGGAGTGGCGGGAGTCGGCGTCGCCTCGATCTTCTCCGAGGCGGCCTTCTCGGCCGATGCGGCGGACGTGGAGTCCTCGGCGGCGGCCTCCTTCTCCGGCTCCCGGGCGGGCGCCGGGGTGGCGGACTTCGCCGCCGCCTCGTCCGCCTGCGTCTCCTTCGCGGCGGCGTGAGCCTTGTCATCCTCGGTCGACGATGCTGCGGCAGCGCCCGCCGCCGCGGCGCCGCTCGCTGCGGCACCGCCGCCCAGGGTCAGCCCGCCGCTCTTCCCGCCGCCGGGGGCCTTGGCGCCGGAGCCGCCACCGAGGGTCAGCCCGCCGGACTTGCCCCCGCCGGGGGCCTTGGCGCCGGAGCCGCCACCGAGGGTCAGCCCGCCGGACTTCCCGCCACCCGGGGCCTTCGCGGCAGTGGCCCCGGCGGTCGTCTCCGACGACTGCTTGGCTGCCGGCGCCGTCTCGGCGGACTCGGCGGCCGGCGCGTCGGTGGGCGCTCCTGCATCAGCGGGTGCGCCGGTCTCGGCCTCGGCGTCACCGACGGTGTCGGCCGTGTCCGCACCTGCAGCCGCGGCGGCGGCGCCACCGCCGAGAACGAGCTTGCCCGCAGATCCGCCGCCGGGTGCCTTGGCTTTAGAACCGCCGCCCAGCTGGAGCCCCCCGCCCGTGGCGGTGGCAGGCTTCGGTGGGCCGGCGTCAGCAGGCGTCTCGACTGCCGGTGCCTCGGTGGTGGGCTCGGCGGCATCGCCTGCTGCCGATGTGGGCTTCGCCTCGGCTGCCGAACCGGCCTTCGCCTCGGTCGCAGGCTCCGCCTCGGCCGCCGACGCGGGTTTCGGAGCGGGCGCCGCGCCCTCGGACTCCGTGATACGAGACCCGTGGAGCGTCGACGCCCCACCACCGGGCGCCTTCGGGGCGCGCCGCCCGAGCGTGATCGCGCCGCCAGCAGCCGCCGCTGCAGCAACAGGAGCAGTTGCTGCGGCCGCTGTCTCAACGGTAGCGGTCTCAGAAGTCGTGGACTCCGGCGCCGCAGCATCAGCCGCCTCAGCCGACGCCGCGGTCCCCGCGGTCTGCTCGGCGGGAGCCGCCGGCGCCGCAGCCGCGGGTGCCGCAGCCGCGGGTGCCGCAGCCGCGGGTGTCCCGCCGGAGCCGCTGATGACGATGGCGGGCCAGCCGGTCGCCCTGACGTGCGGTCCCCCGGCGTACTGGGAAAGGATCTGCAGGCTCATACGGTGTACCTTATCGCCTCGGCTCTCCCCCGCAGTCCGCCACTCCCGTCCCCCGACCGGAGAGGTGACGATCCTTCTCCTGCGAGATCTTCCGTGGTTCCGGATACTGGGCGACATGCGAGCCATTCAGATCGCCCAGCACGGCGGCCCCGAGGTCCTCACCCCCGTCGAGATCGATGTGCCGGTGCCCGGGCCGGGTGAGGTTCTGGTGCGGACGACGTCGGTGGGTGTGAACTACATCGATACTTACCTCCGCGAGGGCATCTACCCGCGGGACCTGCCGTTCATCCCCGGAAGCGAGGGCGCGGGGGTGATCGAGGCGGTCGGCCCGGACGCGACGGATCTGGTCGTGGGCGACCGCGTGGCCTGGTGTCAGGTCCCGGGCTCCTATGCGCAGTACGTCGTGGCACCGACCGACTCGCTCGTGGCGGTGCCCGAGGGAATCGACGACGACGTCGCCGCCTCGATGCTCCTTCAGGGCCTGACAGCCCACTACCTCATCTCCGACACGCATCGGGCGACGGAGGGTGACACCGTCCTCATCACCGCGGGCGCCGGCGGGGTCGGGCAGTTGCTCATCCAACTCGCCGTGAGTCGCGGCTTCCGCGTCGTCACCACCACCTCGACCGCGGAGAAGGCCGAGCTGTGTCGCGCACTCGGTGCGGATCACGTTCTGCTGTACCCGGATGCGACGCCGGAACATGTGCGTGAACTCTCGGAGGGCGGTGTGGCAACCGTGTTCGACGGGGTCGGAAAGGACACCTTCGATGACAGTCTCGCGTCGCTGGCCCGCCGGGGGTCGATGGTTCTCTTCGGTGCTGCGAGTGGTCCCGTGCCGCCGGTTGATCCCCAGCGGCTCAATGAGGCCGGATCGGTGTTCCTGACCAGGCCGACGCTGGCCGACTACATCGCGTCCACGGAGGACTACCGCGAGCGGGCCTCCGAGGTCCTCGAGGGGATAGTCGACGGCTCGTTGCGCCTGACCGTAGGCGCGCGGTTCGGTCTGTCCGAGGCTGCTGAGGCACACCGGGCCCTGCAGTCTCGGAGCACGACGGGCTCACTGGTTCTCGATCCGACCCGGTGAAAAGGCCCGGCGGAGACCCTGTCGGGTCTCCGGCCGGTACGCGGAGTGGGACCCCGGGCGCCGCCCCGGTCGGGATCCCTGTGGCCGATCAGAGGATCGGCAGCATCTCCGAGATGGTCTGCAGTCCCAGGACGGCGTCGATGGACAGTGCGACGAACACCCCCGCGAGGTAGTTGTTCGACAGGATGAACAGCTTCAGCGGCTTGACCTCGATGCCACGGCGGACGCCTGCCTCCAAGCGGTGCGCCATCACGATGAACCAGACACCGAAACCGACGGCGCCGAGTGCGTACACCCACCCCGCCGCGGGGACGAGAGCAAACGTGCACAGGACCGTGACCCAGGTGTAGATCGTGATTCGCCTGGTGACTCCCTCTTCGGACATGACAACCGGCAGCATCGGGACGCCGGCCGCCTTGTAGTCCTCCTTGTAGCGCATCGCGAGCGCCCACGTGTGGGGCGGAGTCCAGAAGAAGATGACCAGGAACAGCACGACCGCCTGCCACCAGTTGTGCGGCTGGCCCTCGGGCAGGTGGTCCGTGATGACCGCCCACGACACGAACACCGGCATGCATCCGGCGGCTCCGCCCCAGACGACGTTCTGCGCGGTGCGGCGCTTGAGGATCATCGAGTAGACGATCACGTAGAAGAGGATCGTGATGAGGATGAAGAAGGCCGCGAGCCAGCTCTTCGCCAGTAGCCCCAGCCAGAGCATGCTGGCCATACCGAGCACCAGGCCGAAGACCAACGCGGCGCGGCGCGTGATCGCGTGGCGGGCCAACGGGCGGCGCTCGGTGCGCTTCATCACCTGGTCGATGTCGTAGTCGACGACCATGTTGAGCGAGTTCGCACTCGCCGCCCCGAGCCAGCCACCGACGAGGGTCAACAGCACCAGTGAGAGGTGGATGTGGCCGCGATCGGCCTGCAGGAGCGCGGGGATCGCCGCGACCAGGAGGAGCTCGATGACCCGCGGCTTGGTGAGGGCGATGTATGCCATCACCACGTCGAGGACGCGGGAAGGCCCGCCGGACCGAGCCGGTCGCCCCGAAAGCGCGGGAGGAGAGACGGACGGCCCCCCACTCCGGGTCGGGGTGGAATCGTGCACCGTAACTCCTTGCCGCAGACGTGAACGCACTACTCGGCCGATACTACGTGCCGCCCTCGGCGTCCGCGAAAGAGCGGGGGCGGGGACCGGGCGACCCCGGCCGCTGCCGACCACTAAGGTGGTGGACGACATACGCGCGGATCCGCGCCGCCCCCTCGACCCGGGAGAACCACAAGTGACCAGCGCGTCGGAGATCACCGAGCTCACCACCGCCCGCCACCCGTCCGATTGGACTGAACTGGACACCCGAGCCGTGGACACCGCGCGTGTCCTCGCCGCAGAAGCAGTGCAGAACTGCGGCAGTGGCCATCCGGGCACCGCGATGAGCCTGGCTCCCCTGGCTTACACGCTCTACCAGCGTGTGATGCGGCACGACCCGGCCGATCCGAAGTGGATCGGCCGTGACCGTTTCGTCCTGTCCTGCGGGCATTCCTCGCTCACCCAGTACGTGCAGCTGTACCTCGCGGGATTCGGGCTGGAGCTCGACGATCTGAAGGCGCTGCGTACGTGGCGCTCCCGCACCCCCGGGCACCCGGAGTGGAACCACACCGACGGTGTGGAGATCACGACCGGCCCGCTCGGCCAGGGGCTCGCCTCGGCCGTGGGCATGGCCATGGCGGCCCGGTATGAGCGTGGCCTCCTGGACCCGGACACCCCGGCAGGCAAGAGCCCGTTCGACCACTTCATCTACGTGGTCGCCTCCGACGGTGATCTCCAGGAGGGCGTCACCGCGGAGGCGTCGTCGCTGGCGGGGACCCAGAAGCTGGGCAATCTCATCGCGGTGTACGACGACAACGAGATCTCGATCGAGGACGA
>NZ_JBSHMJ010000001.1:218893-222867 GCF_053645265.1 Dietzia sp. NPDC055343
GGTCCCACCCGGCCGTACGGCGGGACGTTCCTCATCTTCAGCGAGTACATGCGGCCGGCGGTCCGGCTGGCCGCCCTCCAGGGCAGTAACGCGTACTACGTGTGGACCCACGACTCGATCGGACTCGGCGAGGACGGGCCCACGCACCAGCCCGTCGAACAGTTGGCCGCGTTGCGCGCCATCCCCGGCCTGGCGATCCTGCGTCCGGCCGACGCCAACGAGACGGCAGCCGCGTGGCGGGCCATGCTGATGGCCCTCGACGGCCCCAAGGGCCTGTGTCTGACCCGTCAGGACGTTCCGGTTCTCGAGGGCACAGCCGAGTCGGCGCGCGAGGGCGTCGAGCGCGGTGCGTACGTGCTCGCGGAGGCGTCCGCAGGCGTCCCCGAGGTGATCCTGATGGGCACAGGTTCCGAGGTGCAGCTCGCGGTGGCCGCGCGCGAGGTCCTCGAGTCCGAGGGTGTGCCGACCCGGGTCGTCTCGGTGCCGTGTGTCGAGTTCTTCGATCAGCAGGACGCTGAGTACCGCGAGTCCGTCCTGCCCCGTGCCGTTCGCGCCCGTGTCTCGGCCGAGGCGGGAATCGCGATGCCGTGGTACCGCTTCCTCGGTGATGCCGGCCGGGCCGTCTCCCTGGAGCATTTCGGTGCCTCGGCGCCCTATCAGACCCTGTTCACCGAGTTCGGGATCACCGCCGACGCGGTGGTCGCGGCCGCCCGTGAGTCGCTCGCGGCTGTTGCCGAGGAGGCATGATGACCAACGCTAATCTCGCCGCGCTCAGCGCTGCCGGCGTTTCCGTCTGGCTCGACGATCTGTCGCGCCAGCTCATCGGATCGGGTGAGTTGGCGTCGCGGATGTCGACCTACTCGGTGGTGGGTGTCACCACCAACCCGGCGATCTTCCAGTCGGCTCTGTCCGATTCGTCGGCGTACGAGTCGGCTCTCACCGAGGCGGTGGCCGCCGACCGCGACGTCGATGCGGTCCTCCGTGCGCTCACCACCGCGGATGTCCGCGATGCGTGCGATGTCCTGGCGGACACCTTCCGGTCGACCGGCGGTGTTGACGGACGAGTGTCTCTCGAGGTCGATCCGCGACTCGCGGATCAGACCGAGGCCACGGTCACCCAGGCCGTGGAGCTCGCCGACGTCGTGGACCGCCCGAACGTCATGATCAAGATTCCCGCCACCGCGGCCGGGCTGCCGGCCATCACCGAGGTGATCGGTAAGGGTATCGACGTCAACGTCACGCTGATCTTCTCGGTCGATCAGTACCGTAAGGTCGCGCAGGCGTACATCGCCGGTCTCGAACGGGCAGCGGAGGCAGGTCATGACCTGTCGACAATCCACTCGGTCGCGTCCGTCTTCGTCTCCAGACTCGACACCGAGATCGATTCACGTCTCCCGGAGGACTCCGCGCTGCGGGGTCAGGCCGGGCTCGCGAATGCGCGTCTGTGCCAGGAGGTCTACGACGAGCTGTTCGATCCGTCCGGGCGTTTCGGCGCACTCGCTGATCGCGGTGCTCGCCCGCAGCGCCTGCTCTGGGCCTCGACCGGGGTCAAGGACCCCGCTTACCCCGACACGCTGTACGTGACGGGGCTGGTCACGCACGGGACGGTCAACACCATGCCCTTCGCCACCATGGAGGCGTTCGCTGATCACGGGGTACTCGAGGGCGACACCGTCCGTGGCTCGGCTGCTGCCTCCCGTGCGACCCTCGACGCCCTCCGCGCGGACGGGATCGACCTCGACGAGGTCTTCGCGCTGCTCGAGCAGCAGGGCGTCGAGAAGTTCGTCACGGCGTGGGACGCCCTGTCGGACACCGTGAGGTCGCGGATCGACGAGATCCCGGCAGGTTCGTGAGCGAGTCGGCCCCGGGGCACCGCCCCGGCGCGGTCGGCTCCGAGGCACCGGAGCCGACCAACCCACTACGCGATCCGCGAGACCGACGTCTCCCCCGGATCGCCGGCCCGTCGGGCCTGGTGATCTTCGGCGTCACCGGTGATCTGTCCAAGAAGAAGCTGATCCCGGCGGTGTACGACCTCGCCAACCGCGGTCTGCTTCCTCCCGGGTTCTCGCTCATCGGTTTCGGCCGTAGGAAGTGGTCGAGCGAGCAGTTCGCGGAGTTCGCTCGCGAGTGCGCGCGAGAGAAGTGTCGGACCCCGTTCCGCGAGGACGTGTGGGACCAACTCGCCGCCGGACTGCGGTTCGTGACCGGAACGTTCGACGACGACGAGGGCTTCGATCGCCTCGCGGACGAGCTGGAGGTGCTGGAATCAGAGCGCGGCACAGCCGGGAACTATGCGTTCTACCTGTCGATTCCCCCGGACGACTTCCCCACGGTCTGTCGGCACCTCGACCGGACCGGCGCCACCAGGGGGCCGGACGGGTCCTGGCGACGGGTGGTGATCGAGAAGCCGTTCGGTCATGACCTCGACAGCGCGAGAGAACTGAACGACGTGGTGGGGGCGGTCTTCCCGGAGGACTCCGTCTTTCGGATCGACCACTACCTGGGCAAGGAGACCGTCCAGAACATTCTGGCCCTCCGGTTCGCGAACCAGCTGTTCGAGCCTGTCTGGAACGCCAATCACGTGGACCACGTGCAGATCACGATGGCCGAGGACATCGGATTGGGTGGCCGCGCCGGCTACTACGACGGGATCGGAGCGGCACGGGACGTCATCCAGAACCACCTCATCCAGTTGATGGCACTGGTGGCGATGGAGGAACCCACCGACTTCTCCGCAGCAGCACTCCGGGCGGAGAAGACCAAGGTCCTGGAGTCGACTTCCCTGGCGCTGCCCATAGCCGAAACCGCCGCGCGCGGTCAGTACTCGGCCGGGTGGCAGGGCTCCGAGCACGTCGTCGGGCTCAAGGAGGAGGAGGGGTACGACCCCTCGTCCACCACCGAGACGTACGCCGCGATCACGCTCGAAGTCCACAACCGGCGATGGGCCGGCGTGCCGTTCTATCTGCGCACCGGCAAGCGTCTCGGACGCCGCGTCACCGAGATCGCCGTGGTGTTCCGCCGCGCCCCGCACCTGCCGTTCGACGCGACCATGACCCAGGAGCTGGGCCAGAACGCGCTTGTCATCAGGGTTCAGCCCGACGAGGGGGTCACGCTCCGGTTCGGCTCGAAGGTCCCGGGGACGGCCATGGAGGTCCGCGACGTCAACATGGACTTCGCCTATGGCGAGGCGTTCACCGAGTCCTCCCCCGAGGCGTACGAGCGGCTCATCCTCGACGTCCTCCTGGGCGAGCCGTCCCTGTTCCCCGTCTCCCGAGAGGTCGAACTGAGCTGGATGTTGCTCGATCCCGTGCTCTCGGAGTGGGCGTCGCAGGGAACCCCTGAGCAGTACCAGGCCGGAACGTGGGGGCCGGAGGGCGCCGACGAGATACTGGCCCGTAGCGGCCGGGCATGGAGGCGACCGTGATCATCGACCTTCCCGACACCTCCACGCGGGAGATCGCCAAGAAGCTGGTCCAGATCCGTGAGGAATCCGGCCTCAGCACCATCGGCCGTGTCCTCACGCTCATCGTGCTCACCGACCATGTCCGTGGGAGCGAAGCGGCGATCGATGCCGCCAACGAGGCGAGCCGCGAGCACCCCTGTCGCGTGATCGTGGTCATCCGCGGACGCCGCGCCGACGGTGATCGCCTCGACGGACAGATCCGGGTCGGTGGAGACGCCGGCGCGGCGGAGGTGGTCGTGCTGCGGACCTCCGGCGGCCTGGCATCGCAATCGGCCGCGATCGTCACTCCCCTGCTCCTGCCCGACACCCCCCTGGCGGTGTGGTGGCCCCGGCACTCCCCGACGCTGTTGTCCGAGGACAAGGTCGGGCGGCTGGCACGGCGTCGCATCGTCGACTCCGACACGGAGGGGCACCCGACCGACGCGCTGGTCAAGCGTGCGGCCGGCTACTCGCCGGGCGATACCGATCTGGCGTGGGCACGGATCACCCACTGGCGGTCGCTGCTCGCCGC